>NZ_FNCE01000005.1 GCF_900100655.1 Limimonas halophila | reverse complement strand
CGACCGTGGCTTCCAGGACGCCTTCGACGGCTTCGCCCTCACCAACGCCGGCGGAAAACTCGCCGTCGAATCGCTGGTGATCAACGATTCGAGCGGATCGCGATAACGCCGCAACCACGCCTAGAGCATCGTGCGTGAAATCGTGTTTCCCAACGAACCAGAAGCGTCGGGATAACGCCATGTTTTTCCAGTGCGAGCAGTTTGCGCGCCTGCGGCGCGCGAGCCTTGCGGCTGTCCACGCACAAGCAAGCAGAATCACGCCGGGATGGCCACGGCGGCGTGGGCGTGACACCCCGAACAAGCTGATTCTGCTTTACGGCGATCTGCTCTAACGGCGAACGGCGCTAGGTCTGCTCATCCGCCGCGGGCAACCGCGGGCGCGGCATGCGCAGTTTGGCGCCGAACCACAGCGCCGTGGCGAGCGGCGGAATCGCGGCGACGAGGAACATGACCACCGGCCCCTCGGCCGCGGCCAGGAGCCCCGCCAGCACCGGCCCCACCACGCTGCCGACGGCCATGCTGAGCAAGGCGGCCGTGAAGCCGAGCGTGCTCAGCCCCGGAAACAACCGCACGCTCCAGAACGAGAAGACCGCGCTCACCATCATGATGGCCGCGCCGTGCAGCCCCGACGCGGCGATCACCCCGATCCACGACGTCGGCGCGAGCGCGATCAGCACAAGCGAAAGCGTCGCCGCGCCGAAGATGAAGCAAAACAGCGGCGCCAGGCCGCTTCGGGCCTCGATCCGGCCCGTCGCGAGGCCGAGAACGCCGAACGCGGCATAGCCGAGAAAGATCACGGGCGATGCCCCCGCGTTCGCGAGGCCCGGCAAGCCGCCGACGCTCGCCACGCGGTCGGCCGCGAACGACAGGAAGATCGCGTTGGTCATGCCGAAACACAGCGCCGTGGCATAAAGCGGAATGGCGGCGCGCTGGGCGAGACGGGCGCTGGCGGCCGCCGTCTCGGGCGTGGGCGCCGGCGCCAAGTTGGCCGGCAGGGCCGCGTGCACGATCTCCTTGACCGCCGTGGGGGTCGATTTCGGGTACCGGGTCGACGGCAGCCCGGCCCACGCGACGCCGGCCAGCACGAGCCCGCCGAGCGCGAAGCCGGCCCAGGCCACGCGCCAGTCCAGCACCCCCTGCGTCACGGCCAGGGCCAATCCCGCCGCCGCCGCGACGCCGAAGGTGGTCCCGGTCGAGACCACGGACAGCGCGGTGGGCCGGGCGTGCTCGGGCACGACACGCTCGGCCGCGTCGTTGAACGGCGCCCAGCACAGACCCGCGCTGCTGCCGGCAAGCGCGATCCCCACGGCGAGGAGCGTGGGTGTCCCGGCAACCGCAACCGCCGCGAACCCCACGGCCGCCGCCAGGGCACCGGAGACGACCGAGACGCGCTCACCGAAGCGCCGGCCCATCCAGGCACTCAGGAGAAGCGCCACGAGGAACGCCAGGAAGCCGCCGCTCGCGATCAGGCCGGCGGTCGAGGTCGAGAGCGCGAACGCGTCCCGGAAGCCCGGCAGGAAGAGGCCGAAGCCCATGCGCGCGGGGCCGAACGCGACAGCGGTGGCAAGGAAGCCGGCGGCGGTCAGCCGGGTCGCTGGGGTCATTGTCATGCTTGCCCTTCGCTGGCGGCCCTTGGCCGTTTCAGTGCAATGCGCGCGTCAACCCGGCGAATTCAGCCTTGGCATCGTTCGGCCATGGGGGGCGGGCAGCGTTTGCCCGTCCTGGGGCGCGCGAGCCGTCCCGGCGAACGCGGCACTGGACCGCCGCAGGGTTCGTGGGGACCCTCCCCGGGTCCACCCGCAAACGCAAACCGGGAATCGTCTTGGGCTGCCGCTGCGCGGCCGGGCGACAGGCCGAGCCCCGCCCGTGTCGCCGTCACGCCGCGCGCGACTCCGCGAGCGTCGGGTAGTCGGTATAGCCCTCGGCGCCGCCGCCGTAGAAGGTGTTCGGATCGGGCGTGTTGAGCTCGGCGTTCAGCTCCAACCGCTCCGGCAGGTCCGGGTTGGCGATGTAGGGCTTGCCGAAGGCGATGAGGTCGGCGTGGCCGGTCTCCACCGCCTCGATCGCGTCCGCGCGCCCGAAGCCGTTGTTCGCCATGTAGGGGCCGTCGAAGCGGCGGCGGAGCGCGTTCACGTCGCAGCCCTCGGGGTTCTCGCGGCTTTCCCCGATCTGGCCCTCGACCATGTGCAGGTAGCCCAGCCCGGCCTCGTTGGCCGCCTCAATGGCGTGGCCGAAGGTGGTCATGGGATCGCTGTCGTGGATGCCGTTGAAGGTGGAGAAGGGGCTGAAGCGCACGCCCACGCGGCCCGGCGACCACACCTCGCTCACGGCCGCCAGCACCTCGCGCAGGATGCGCACGCGGTTCTCGGGCGAGCCGCCGTAGGCGTCGGTGCGGTGATTGGCGCCGTCGCGCAGGAACTGGTCCAGCAGGTAGCCGTTGGCGGCGTGCACCTCGACCCCGTCGAAGCCGACGTCCTTCGCGTTCCGCGCGGCGCGGCGGTAGTCGTCGAGGACGCGCGGGATCTCGTCCGTCTCCAGCGCGCGCGGCGTGGAGGTCTTGACGAAGCCGGTGCCGTCGAAGGTGTGGGCGTCCGCCGCCTCGGCCGAGGGCCCGACCGGGGCCTGCCCGTTCGGCTGCAGCGAGGTGTGGGAGATGCGCCCGACGTGCCAGAGCTGCAGGAAGATGCGCCCGCCGCGCGCGTGCACGGCCTCGGTCACGGCGCGCCAGCCGTCGAGCTGGCTCTCGCTGTGGATGCCGGGCGTCCAGGCGTAGCCCTTGCCCTCGGGCGTGATCTGCGTCGCTTCGGTGATGATCAGCCCCGCCGAGGCGCGCTGGGCGTAGTATTCGGCGTGCAGCGCGTGCGGCGCATCGTCGCTGGCCCGCGCGCGGTTGCGCGTCAGCGGCGCCATGACGACGCGGTGGGGCAGCTCCAGGTCGCCGACCTGGATGGGCGTGAAGAGTTTGGGCGTGGTCATCGGGGTTCCTCCACCGGTTCGGAATATGGACCATTTAGTCCAGAATTAGCGGGAGTCAGAGCACGGCGGTGCGTGGACCGCCGGGATGGTCAGGCTGTGGGAAGCAGCGGCTCGGCGCGGTTCAGCGCGGCGTCGACCTGCTCGGGCGGCAGGCCCGCCTTGCGCAGCGTGATCGCCCCCAGCGTCAGCGACACCAACGCCCGCGCCCGGTCGGCCGCGCCGTCGGCGTCGGCCTCCGCGATCGTCTCCGCCAGCAGGCGCTCGACACGGGCGATGTGGCGCTGGATCAACTCGGTGATCTCGGCGTCGCGGGCGGCCAGCTCGCTGATGCAGTTGACCAGCAGGCAGCCGCGGTGGGCGTCCTTCGTCGTCACCATGGCGTGGATCATGGCGCGCACGGCCGCGCGCGGCGTGCGTTCCGCCGCCGCCACCTCGGCCAGCCGGTCGAGGCTGTCGTCGGCATAGCGGCGCAGCGCCGCCAGCATCGCCCCGTGCTTGGAGCCGAAGCAGCCGTAGAAGCTGGACCGGCTGATCCCCATGGCCCGGATCAGCGTGTCCACCGAGGTGGCTTCGTAGCCCTGCTCCCAGAACACCGTCAGCGCGGCGCGCAGCGCCTCGGCCTCGTCGAAGGCGCGCGGCCGGCCGGGACCGGCGTGCTCGGTCTTGGTGGGTGCTTCGGGCATCATACGCTGCGATCTGGACCGCTGAGTCCGAAATTCAAGGCCGCCCGCGCATGTTGACGGCGCTGGCCGCGGCGTGGTCTTCCCGCCTTCGGCCCAGGATGGCGTCCACAGGGCCCGGTGAACACCCCGATCCGAGGCACGACCCGCCGCGATGGCCCGCCACGCCTTGCCCGCCGGAACCCTGGAAGCCGACGGCCTGGGCTGTCTGCGCGGGGACGTGCCGGTGTTCGCGGGCGTGCGCTTCGCGCTGGAACCGGGCGACGCGCTGGTGCTGCGCGGCCCCAACGGGAGCGGCAAATCGTCGCTGCTGCGCGTGCTGGCCGGGCTGCTGCCGCCCGCCGCCGGGCGGCTCTTCTGGAACGGCGAGGCGATCGATCCGGGCGACGAGGCGCACCGCGGCCGGCTCGCTTACCTGGGCCACGCCGACGCGCTCAAGCCCGTGCTGACGGCGCGCGAGAACCTGGCGTTCTGGGCGAAGCTGCACGGCGCGGCGCCGGACGGGGTGGACGCGGCGCTGGACCGCCTGGACCTGCGCGAGCTGGCGGACACGCCCGTCGGCCTGCTCTCGGCCGGGCAGCGGCGGCGGCTGGCGATCGCGCGCATCGTGGCGAGCCCGGCGGCGGTGTGGCTGCTGGACGAGCCGGGGGTGAGCCTGGACGCCGCGGCGGTCCACCGCCTCGCCGCCGCGCTGGCGGCGCACCGGGCGGCGGGCGGGATCGTCGTCGCGGCGACCCATCAGCCGCTCGACCTCGCGGCCGCGCGCGAGCTGGACATGCGCAACCACGAACCCGCTCCCCTGCCCCCGGAGGCGATCCCGTGAAGCCAGGCGATCCCGTGACCGGAGGCGGTGCCGCGAGCGGCGGGCTGGCTGCGACCTTCGCCCAGGTGCTCGCGCGCGACCTGCGGCTGGCGCTGCGCCAGCGCGGGGACGCCATGCTGGCGGTGCTCTTCTTCGTGCTGGCGGCGAGCCTGTTTCCCTTCGGCGTGGGCGCGGGCACAGAGCTGCTGGCGCGCATCGCGCCCGGCGTGGTCTGGGTGACGGCGCTGCTCGCGGTGCTGCTGTCCCTGGACCGGCTGTTCGAGCGCGACCATCTGGACGGGTCGCTGGAGCTGCTGGCGCGCGCGCCCGCGCCGCTGCCGGTGATCGTCGCGGCCAAGACGGCGGCGCACTGGCTGACCAGCGGCTTGCCGGTGGTGGTCGCGGCGCCGGTGATCGCGCTGATGTACGCGCTGCCCTCTTCGGCGTATCCTGTCCTGCTGCTGGCGATGCTGCTGGGCACGCCGTGCCTGAGCCTGATCGGCAGCGTGGGCGCGGCGCTGACGCTGGGGGCGCGGCGCGGCGGCGTGCTGATGCCGCTGGTGGTGCTGCCGCTCTACATCCCCGTGCTGATCTTCGGGGTGGCGGCGGTGGACGCCAGCCTGGCGGGGCTGCCGGTGCGCCCGCACCTGATGCTGCTGGGTGCCATGCTGCTGGGCGCGACGGCGCTGGCGCCCTGGGCCGCCGCGGCGGGCGTGCGCCAGGCGGTGGCGTGATCGGCTGATGTCATCATGCCCCATCCACCTCTGGGTTTCGGGCCGCCGCCCCAAACCCATCTCCCCCTGGCCCTGGAGGGGGACAGGCGAGCTTGGCTCGCCTCGCACGCCGGAGGCGTGCAAGGGGGAGATCATAGAGGGGGTTGGGGCCACACACACGTCGCTCGGCCCGCGCTCAAAATGCGGGCCGTGAGGAATGACGGACGGCTCGATGACCGACACGGCCGCGCCGGCTCAGCGCCGGTGGAACCTTCACCGCTGGGCGAACCCCGGGCGCTTCCTGCGCCTTGCCGACGCCGTGCTGCCCTGGCTCGCGGGGCTGACGGCGGCGCTGCTGGCGGTGGGGCTGGTGGGCGCCCTGGCGCTCTCGCCGCCGGACTACCAGCAGGGCATGAGCGTGAAGATCATGTACGTCCACGTGCCCTCGGCGTGGCTGGCGCTCTTCGCCTACACGACCGTGGCGGCGGCGAGCGTCGTGGCCCTGGTGTGGCGGCACCCGCTGGCGGACATCGCGGCGCACGCGGCCTCGCCCGTGGGCGCGGCCTTCACCTTCCTGGCGCTGGCGACGGGCTCGCTGTGGGGCAAGCCCATGTGGGGCGCTTGGTGGGTCTGGGACGCGCGCCTGACGTCGATGCTGGTGCTCTTCTTCCTCTACCTGGGCCACATGGCGCTGGCGGGCGCGTTCGAGGACCCGGCGCGCGGGCGCAAGGCGGCGGCGGTGCTGGCGATCGTGGGCTTCGTCAACGTGCCCATCATCAAGTTCTCGGTGGACTGGTGGAACACGCTCCATCAGACGGCGAGCGTGATGCGCTTCGACGCACCCGCCATCCACGTCTCGATGCTGTGGCCGCTGCTGGTTATGGGGGCCGGGTTCACCGCCTTCTTCGCCACCGTGGTGCTGGTGCGCATGAAGGCCGAGCTGCTGGCGGTGCGCGAGCGCAACCTGCGCGCGCTGCAGCTGCGCGGGGATTGAGGCGATGCAGGCGGTGCTGGACTATCTGGCGATGGGCGGCTACGCGGCCTACATCTGGCCCGCGTACGGGCTGAGCGTGCTCGTGATGGGCGGGCTGGTGGTGCAGTCCGTGCGCCAGCTGCGCGCTCGCCAGCGCGCCGTGGCGGCGCTGGAACGCGGCCGCCGGCGGCAGCGCGACACCGACGGGGAGTCATGACGCAGCGCAAGAAACGCCGGCTGAGCCTGATCGCCCTGATGCTGCTGCTGGTCGGCGGGGCGACGGCGCTGGTGCTCACGGCCTTCCGCGACAGCGTGGTCTTCTTCTACGCGCCCACGGAGCTGCGCGCGAAGGAGATCCCGGCCGACCGGCAGCTCCGGGTCGGCGGGCTGGTCGTCGAGGGCTCGGTGGCGCACCACGGCGAGGGGCTGGTGACCTTCGCCATCACCGACAAGCGCACCGAGATCCCGGTGGAATACCGCGGCCTGCTGCCGGACCTCTTCGCCGAGGGCAAAGGCGTCGTCGTGAAGGGCCAGATGAACGGCAACGGCGTCCTGGCCGCCGACAATGTGCTCGCCAAGCACGACGAGAACTACGTGCCGCCGGAAGTGCAGGAGGCCCTGGAAAAAGCCGGTGAATGGAAGAAGGGCGCGCCGGAGGGCATGACGGCGGAATGAGCGAGCACGGCGCGACGCCCCCCGGCCTGGGCCGGCGGCTGCTGTTCGCGCTGCCGCTGCTGGCGGTGCTGGCCTTCGCGGGGCTGGCCTACTGGGGCCTGCAGCCGGGCCACGACCCGGACGCCGTGCCCACGGGCATGGTGGGCGAACGCATTCCGGACTTCACCCTGCCCGCGCTGGCGGGTGTGCGCGGCGGCGGCGTGAGCCTGGCAACGCTGACGGCCCACGAGGGCCCGGTCCTGGTGAACGTCTTCGCCTCGTGGTGCGCACCGTGCCGCGCCGAGCATCCGGTCATCATGCACCTGGCCGAGCAGCGCGGCATTCCAGTTTACGGCATCGCCTACAAGAACGCGCCGGCCAAGGCACGCGCGTGGCTGAACGAACTGGGCAACCCCTACCGCGCCGTGGGCGTGCTCTCCGAAAAGCGCGCGGGCGTGGGCATCGACCTGGGCATCTCGGGCGTGCCCGAAACCTTCCTGGTGGGCCCCAACGGCGTCATCCGCTACAAGCACAACGGCGCGCTCACGCGCACGATCCTGGAAAACGATCTGCTGCCCAGGCTCGCCGAGCTTCGCGACCAGTAACCCATGCCGCCAAGAGGGCCCGCCGCATGCCGACGGTGCACCACCGCGACGCCGAGCCGCGCGACGTTCCCCTGATCCTGCGGATGATCCGCGAGCTGGCCGAGTACGAAGCGCTTTTGCACGCCGTCGAGGCGGACGAGGCGGCGCTACACCGCACGCTCTTCGCGCCCGAGCCCAAGGTGTTCGCCATGATCGTGGAATGCGACGGCGAGCCGGCGGGCTTCGCGCTGTACTACTACACCTACTCCACCTTCCAGGGAAAACACGGCATCTACATCGAGGATCTCTACATCCGCCCGGCGTGGCGCAACCAGGGCCTGGGCAAGGGCGTTTTCCGCTGCCTGGCGGACAAGGCGTGCCGCGAGGACTTCGGGCGCATCGAGTGGAGCGTGCTGGACTGGAACAGCGATGCCATCGCTTTTTACGAGCGCCAGGGCGCCGTGGCGATGAACGAGTGGATCCGCATGCGCCTGGAAGGCGAGGCGATCACCGCGCTGGCTGCGCCCACAAGCGATGGTGCCGTTTAGCCCGCCGCGTCCTCCATCTCGTCCATGGAGCCGAAGGCGAGCAGGTCGTCGACGTAGAAGCCCTGGAAGTGGCGCACGTCCAGCGTCTGCGCCGCCTTCACGCCGCGCGCCTCTTCCACCCGGCACAGCACCACCGGGCGGTCCTGGGCGGTCACCGTCTTCACGGCGTCGCGGATGGAGTCGAGCCCCTTGTCGCGGCGGTCCCAGACGAACTTGTAGCCGTGCAGGTCGAGCTTGGCGGCTTCCGCCTGGGCGAGGGTCTCCGGCGTCACCCGGTCCGCCATCGTGCGGACGTTGTACTTTTCCAGCATCCGCTGGGCTTCGCGGAAAGAGTCCAGATTTTCAAGGATGTCGGGGATCGTCAGCTCAACCCAGAGTTCCGCGTCCACCTGGTCGGCAAGGTAGGTCGCCAGGCGCTCGAAAGCGTCGGACACCATGCTGGCGACGTTCATGTTCACGGAGACGTGGCCGACCTCGGCGTCCCAGCTGTTGGCGCGCTCGGCCGCCAGCGAGGCGAGCACGACTTCGTCCAGGCGCAGCGTGAGCTGGCGGTAGGCTTCCGGATCGCTGTCGAAGGTGACGCCGGGCAGCAGCTGGCTGCGCAGGTGCCCCATGCTGATGAAGGCTTCCCAACCCACCGGGTCGGGCCGGTCGTTGCTGCGCGGCATGTAGGCGATGGCCTGGCTGCGCCCGAATTCGCGCGTGAAACGCTTGGCGCCGGCGGCCTTGATGCGCTTCGCCAGCTCCTCGACGTGGCGGTTGGTCAGCGGCCCGGCGGGGCCGATCGGGGTCTGCAGTTCCTTCGGCGTGTCCACCGCCGAGCGCACGAGACGCGCGAGCTTGTTGGCGTCGCGGCGGGTGTGGATCACCTCCGTCAACTCGGAGGGGTCGACATCCAGGCTGGTGGCGTAGGTGCGCACGGTGTTCACCACCATCAGCCGCACCTTGTAGACGGTGTTGATCAGCGCCTGTTCGTTGCGCTGATTTTCCGGGATCAACGCGAACATGCGGTTGTTCACGTCGAAAAAGCGCAGCTCCTGTTTGCGGGCGTAGTCGGCCAGCTTGCGGCCCAGCGCCTCGCGTACGGCGCGGCTGTCCAGCGTCGCGTCGAAGGGGTGCATGGCGACGCTGATGAGCTTCACGCCCGGCCGGTTGCCCTTTCGCGTGCCGGCGACGAAATCCATGAAGGCGTGCGCTTCACTGCGGTCCGGTGCGGCCTGTTCCGCCATCGACGCTCCCGCCCACTCTTGAGGTTTCGCATCAAATCGAAAAACGTCGAACGTAGCGCGATGGTATGCAGTCTACCTCTTTGATCGCCTAAAAAAAGTTTCCCAAATGTTTACTCGGGCGATTGTCCTGCCCCGCCAAACACCGCATTCGCAGCCGTTCGACCAATGCACGCCGGCGAGGCCGCGGAGTCACGATCCCATTTGCGCCGCAACGGCCGCATTCCCGCGGATGCGGTTCGCGCTCAATCGGACGGCCGGAAACGAATTCAAATTTTCGTGAGCCGATCCTGTGTGACCGGCCCTTCGCACTCGCCGGTCCGTGCCCCGCGTGACGGTCAGCCGGACAGCATGCGGCCCTCTTCCTTCTTCATGGCCTGGAAGCGGACGACGCGGAGATCGCCGCTTTCCAGCGCGCGCAGGCGGCGGTTCCACACCTGCGACTCGTGCTGGACCACCTTGTCCATCTCCTCGCCGCGGCTGTCCTCCCCGGCGTTTTCCATGTAGGTGGCCCAGGCGCGCTTGATGGCGTTGGTCATGCCCGCCGAGATGTCCTCGGTGGTGGGCACGTCGAGCTTCAGGTCCTGAAGCGCCTTGACGTACTGCTTCGCCGTCCAAAGCTCGCCGATCTCGGGATCGTTGTCGCGCCAGCCCTGAAGCGCCTCCGAATCGGCGGCATCCTCGGCGAGCACGTAGTCGGTGAACAGCATGTAGCCGCCGGGCTTCAGCCCCTCTTCCAGCATCTGGAAGAGGTTTTCCTTGTCCGGGCAGCGGAAGAAGGCCTCTTTCGCGAAGATGCAGTCGTAGCCGCGCGGCTTCACGTCGAACTGCTCGAAGGTTTCCTCGTAGATGGCCGCGCGCTGCACCAGCCCCGCCTTGTCGGACAGCAGATGCCCGGCGGCGGCGAGCTGGGCGTCGGGTTCCAGCGCCGTGACCCAGGTGTTGAAGGCCTCGCAGATCGTGCGCGTGCTGCCGCCGAGCCCGGCGCCCACGTCGAGCACGCTCATCGAGGAATCGAGCCCCACCGGGGCAACCAGATCCACCACGTAATCGGGGTTGCAGGGCCGGTCGAAGCCCTTGCCCCAGACCTCCTGCATCAGGACGACGCGCTCCTGCTGGAGCGGCGACTTCTTCTTCTCCGACGCTTCGACCGCCTTTGCGTGCTTTTTCTTCTTCTTGCGCGCGTCTTCGGGAATCCGGATGTCGTAGCCTTCCCACCACGCCTTCAGCCGGACCCACAGGGGGATTCGGCCTTTTTCGACGTATTCGCGGGGGATGCGCATGCTCTTCTGCGCCATGGATCGTCCCGTTCGTTGGTGGGTGCCCGGCGACCGATGTAGAACCTTGCGACGGAAGAGGTAAACCGGCGGTAAAGGGGCCGTGCGCCGGACGTTGCGAGCCTCCCGCGCGGCCTGTAACACTCATGGCTGTGTGCGGCCGCGTGCCGCAGCCCCGGCGGCGCGCGCGGCGGCGCGCCCGGCATCAGCGATTGGGACGGATCGTGACGGTGGCCAACGGACACGCGCTCGACGTGCACGAGGTTCACAAGCGCTTCGGCAACGCCGAGGTGCTCAAGGGGGTCTCGATGCAGGCCCGCCAGGGGGACGTGATCGCCCTCATCGGCTCGTCCGGATCGGGCAAGAGCACCTTCCTGCGCTGCGTCAACCTGCTGGAAGTGCCCGATTCCGGCCGGATCCTCGTGGGCGGCGAGGAAATCCACCTGACGACGGGCAAGCGCGGCGCCACCGTGCCCGCGGACTGGCACCAGGTCGCCCGCATCCGCACGCGCCTGGGCATGGTGTTCCAGAACTTCAATCTGTGGACGCACATGACGGTGCTGGAAAACGTCATCGAGGCGCCCGTCCACGTGCAGAAGCGCGACAAGCAGGAAGCGATCCAGCGCGCGCACGAGCTGCTGCAGAAGGTGGGGATCGGCGACAAGGCCGAGCAATTCCCGGCGCAGCTCTCGGGCGGGCAGCAGCAGCGCGCGGCGATCGCGCGCGCGCTCGCCATGGAGCCGTCGGTGCTGCTGTTCGACGAGCCCACCTCCGCGCTCGACCCCGAGCTGGTGGGCGAGGTGCTGCGCGTGATCCGCCAGCTCGCGGAGGAGGGGCGGACGATGGTGATCGTCACCCACGAGATGAAGTTCGCCCGCGACGTGGCGGATCAGGTCATCTTCCTGCACCAGGGCCGCATCGAGGAGCAGGGAACGCCGGACCAGGTGCTGGTCGAGCCCACCTCGGCCCGCACGCGCCAGTTCGTCCTCGGCGAGGCGTAGAGCGCGATGAGACGACGCGGGATCCGCCCGCGCGCCACCTCGCGCTCGACCTCGTTGGGTTGCGGGCATGGTGGAACGCCCGGATCGTCCCGATCCGACCGCATCATGCCCCGGGGCAAGCCGCCCGCGCCCGGCGGCACGCGAACGCCGGCCCGCGTGGGCCGGCGACAACGAGAGCAAACGGACCGGAAACAGGGAGACCACGTTATGCGCAGAACCATCCCGTCGCTGCTGGCCGCGGTCGCCGTCGCGTTCGGCGCGCCCGCGGCGCTTGCCGGAAATTACGAGGGCTGCCCGGCCGAGATCACGATCGGCACCGAGGGCGCCTACCCCCCGTTCAACTACATCGGTGACGACGGCGAGCTGAAGGGCTTCGACGTCGACATCGCCAAGGCCCTGTGCGAGGAGATGGGCGCCGACTGCACCTTCGAGACGCAGTCCTGGTCGGGCATCATCCCGGGCCTGAACGCGAAGAAGTACGACGCCATCATCGCGTCGATGTCGATCACCGAGAAGCGCGACGAGAAGGTCGACTTCACCAACCGCTACTACAAGACGCCGGCCCGCTTCATCGCCGCCAAGGACATGGACGTCGAGATTTCCGAGTCGGGCCTCGAGGGCAAGACCGTCGGCGTTCAGCGCGCCACCGTCTCCGCCGACTTCGTGAAGGACAAGTTCGGCGACGTGGCGAACATCCAGACCTACGACACCCAGGAGGAGGCCACGCTCGACCTCGTCAGCGGGCGCGTCGACCTCGTGGTCGCGGACGCGGTCAAGCTGAAGGAAGGCTTTCTGGCGAGCGATCAGGGCCAGGCCTTCGAGTTCAAGGGCCCCGGCTTCTCCGATCCCAAGTGGTTCGGCGAGGGCATCGGCATCGCCGTCCGCGAGGGCGAGGACACCCTGCGCGAGTGCTTCAACAAGGCCATCGCGGGGATCCGCGAGGACGGCACCTACGACAAGATCTCCCAGGACAACTTCGGGATGAATATCTACGGCGGGTGATGTGCAGCCTGCCGCTTTCGAATCGGACGACCAGCGGCCGTGGCGCATCCTGCGTCGCGGCCGTTTTTGTTCCCGCAATCCAGTCCAGACCGCCGTCTTCCCTTTCGGGCACCGCCACGGACACAGACGCAAATCGCTTTAGTGGTTGTATTTTTTATCTTCGCACTACCGATGGTTCGAGATTTTGCGGAAACAAAATCACCGAATTTTACCCGATTCAAACGAACTGGGCGAAAACCGGGCACGAACTGCACGCGATACTTGACGAAAACCTTGTGAGAGAATCACCACTAAAGCGTGCAGCATCGTCGCGCGAATCGCGTTTTCAGGCTCGCCGAGGGGCACAGGACGTTGACGCGCCCCAAGGCCGCTCCAGCCGATGGGCACGCCGGGCGTGCCCTCGGCAACATCCAACGCGTCGCGCGCCCAAAGAGGAGTTCCAGGATGTTCGTGCGCGTGTTCGCGGCTGTCGTGGGTGTGAGCAGCTTGGTTACCGCGGTCACGGCCCCGGCGGCAGCTTACGAAAACTGTCCCGACACGCTGACCCTCGGGATCGAGGCGCAGTACCCGCCGTTTCAACACGTCGACAAGAACGGCAACCTAAAGGGATTCGATGTCGACATCGCGAACGCCCTTTGCAACGAAATGAGAGCTAACTGTTCCTGGAAACAACAGGACTGGGCTGGCATTATTCCGGGCCTAAAAGCCAAAAAATACGATGCAGCCGTCGCATCGATGGCAGCAACGAAAGAACGGGACGAAGAAGTCGATTTCACGAACAAGTACTACACGGTCACAGGGCGCTTCGTCGGCCCAAAGGATGTGGAGATCGAGATTTCCAAGGAATCCCTCGCCGGTATGACGGTCGGTGTCCAACGGGCGACCACGCAGGTCCGTCTGGCCCGCAACCGGTTCGGCGAGGCGATCGACCTCAAGACCTACGATACCCAGAAAGCCGTCAACCTGGACCTGATGAGCGGCCGCATCGACCTCATGATCGCGGACACGCTTATGATCGAGCAGAGCTTTCTGAACACCGAGCGCGGCCGAGCCTTTGAGTTCAAGGGCCCGAAATTCGACGACCCACGCTATTACGGCGACGGGGTGGCCATCGCCGTGCGCGAGGGCGCGGATCCGTTGCGTCGCTGCTTCAACAAGGCCATCAAGGGGATTCGGAAAGACGGAACCTACGACCGCATCAGCACAAAGCACTTTGGCCGCAACATCTACGACGGGTAAGGATGGGGTAGCCGGCTCGGGGGTATAACCGGCCCCCGGCCGGCTTGCCGCCGTCGGGACTCAAGCGAGGCACGCGTGATCGACCTGCACGGCTACGCCGGGCTGCTGCTGGACGGCTTCAAGCTCACGGTGCTCGTGGGCCTCGCGTCGATGGCGCTCGCCATCGTCCTCGGCCTCGTCGGCGCCACGGCCAAGCTGGCGCAATCGGCCACGATCCGCTGGCTGGCGGGCACCTACACAACGGTGGTGCGCGGCGTGCCCGAGCTGGTGATGATCCTGCTCGTCTACTACGGCGTGCCCACGCTGGTTCAGGACATCGCCGCCGGCTTCGGTTTCGACATCACGGTGGATTTCAACTCCTTCGTCGCCGGCGTGGCGACGATCGGCTTCATCTACGGTGCCTTCACCACCGAGGTGTTCCGCGGCGCCTACCTCGCCGTTCCCCGGGGTCAGATCGAGGCGGCCTACGCCTGCGGCATGTCGCGCCGGCAGACGGCCTGGCGCGTGACCCTGCCGCAGATGTGGCGCTACGCCCTGCCGGGGCTGGGCAACGTCTGGATGGTGCTGCTCAAGGCCACGGCGCTGATCTCGGTGATCGAGCTGCACGAACTGATGCGCGCCTCGCAGGTCGCCGCGCAGGCCACGCGCGAGCCCTTCACCTTCTACTTCATCGCCGCGCTGATGTACCTGGCGCTGACGATCGTCTCCATGCAGGTCCAGCAGCGCCTGGAAGCGCGCGCCAACCGCGGCATGCAGGGGGTCTAGCCGGTGCAGACGATCATCGACCACCTGCCCCAACTGCTGGACGGCGCGTGGCTGACCATCCAGATCACCGCGCTTTCGGTGATCATCGGACTCTGCCTCGCCGTGCCGCTGGCGATGCTGCGGTTGTCCACCTGGCGCGCGGTCCGCTGGCCGGTGCACGCCTTCATCTTCTTCTTCCGCGGCACGCCGCTGCTGGTGCAACTCTTCCTGATCTACTACGGCAGCGGGCAGTTCAACGACGCGCTGGAGTCCGTCGGCCTGTGGCAGTTCTTCCGCCAAGCCTACTTCTGCGGTGTGCTGACGCTGACGCTGAACACCGCGGCCTACACGGCGGAAATCCTGCGCGGCGCGCTGCAGACCGTGCCCCACGGCGAGGTGGAAGCGGCGCGCGCCTGCGGCATGCGCGGGCTGCTGCTCTACCGCCGCATCATGTTCCCCAAGGCGTTCCGCATCGCCTGGCCGGCCTACACGAACGAGGTGATCTTCCTGCTGCAGGCGACCTCGCTGGTGTCGATCATCACGCTCATGGACATCACGGGCGTGGCGCAGGCGGCGGCCTCGCGCACCTTCGCCTTCTACGAGATGTACCTGACGGCGGCGGCGATGTACCTCGTGCTGGTCTACGCCCTGCTGTTCGTCTTCAAGCGCATCGAATACCGCCTCACCGGCCACCTGCGGCCCGCGCGGGTGTCGCCCGAACCCACGGCGCCGGAACCGGTGGCGCCCGAACCCGTGCCCGCGACGCAGGGAGCGAGCGAGCATGGCCGCACCCCGTGAGCGCGGCGGCACGCTGATCGTCCAGTCCGTCTACGCCGATCCGCCCGCCTGGATCGGGCGCTGCATGGAGTCCGTGCGCGCCTGGGCGGAGGCGGCGGGTTTCACCTACCGCGGTCTGGGCGACGAGCTGTTCGACCGCGTGCCCGACTGGGTGCGCCGCAAGACGGCCGAGCGGCCGTCGACGTGCAGCGACCTGGCGCGCGCGGCGGTGCTTCAGGACGCCCTCGACGAGGGCTGGGGCCGCGTGGTGTGGCTGGACGCCGACGTGCTGGTCGTCCAGCCGGGCGCGCTGACGGCGGCGCTGCGGCTGGACGAGGGCTACCTTCTGGGCCGCGAGGCCTGGCTGCAGGCGGACCGCGGCGGCCGGCTGCAAACCCACACCGGCGTCCACAACGCGGTCTTCGCGGTGGCGCCGGACAACGCCTTCCTGGCGTTCTACCGCCACGCCGCCGAGCGCATCCTCGCCCGCCACGAGGGCACGATGGTGCCCCAGCTGATCGGCCCCAAGTTCCTCACGGCCCTGGACAACATGATGGGCCTGCCGGCCACCTGGGCGGTCAACATGGCCAGCCCGCGCGTGGTCGCCGATCTGGCCGCCGGGGGCGGACCCGCGCGCGACCGCCTGCTCGCCCGCAGCGGCCGCGTGCCCGCCGCGCTCAACCTGTGCCACTCGCACGCCGGCGCGGCGACGGACGGCGTGTCGGTCACGGCGGCCATGCTGGACGACGCCATCACCACCTGCCTGCGCGACGGCCTGCGGTAACACCTGGCCCACGAACGCCTGTCACACACCTGCCACGCAGCGTTCGCACGCCGAACCACCGGATGCGTCCTACCTTGGGCGTATGTCGGTGCGTGTGCTTCTGGTCGAAGACGACCGCGATTTCGCCGAGTCCGTGGCCCTGAACCTGGCCGAAGCGGGGTATGCGCTGCTGGGCCCGGCCACGAGCGGCGTGGACGCCTTCCGCGTGCTGGAGCACCAACGCCCGGACGTGGCGCTGGTGGACGTCTACCTGGAAGGCCAGCTCGACGGGCTCTTCGTGGGCACGCAGCTCGCCGAGCGCGGCGTGCCCGTGGTCTACCTCTCCGGCCGCTTCGAGCGGGTTCTGCGCGAGGGGCGCGAGCACGCCGCCGCCATGCTCGCCAAGCCGGTCGACGCCCACGACCTCGTGGCAACACTCCAACGCGTCCTCGCCACAGCTTAATACCCCATCTCACTGAGCGGACGACATGGGCTCATTCTGTCTTTGCGCGCCGTTAACCAGCCCAACGGGCTGTGCGCGCCGCAGGCGCGGGACACAACGCTCGCACGCCGACAGGCGTGCAACGCGCGAGCGAGCTGTCCTCCTGAAGGTGGACAGGCGCTTTCAGCGCCTCGCACGCTTCAGCGAGCAAAGAACCTTAACGCGATTCCGCTGATAACCCGAGGCCTGCGGTGCGTGTCGCTCACTGGGCACGCGTATAACAACCAGCCCGCCCCTGACAGCCGCCGCGCCATGGGCTATATCCCGGCGATCGACTGCTGGGAGGAACCATGGCCGGCACCCACGGCGCGGCGCTGGACCGCTACGCCCCGCTGATCCGCGACTGGGACGCCTTCGTGCGCGCCACCACCGAGCCGCGGCCCACCTGCGTCGTCGCCAACGGCAACCGCATCGGCGCCGACGGCCTCGCCGCGCTGTTGGACGCGGACGCCTGCCCCATCGAGCCCGTGCACTGGACCCAGGGGGCGCTGCGCGTGCCGCCGCCCGCGCGCCCCGGCGGCTGGTGGCCGGCGCAGGCGGGGCTGTACCAGATCCAGGAGGAAGCCTCGCTGCTGCCCGTGCACTTGCTGGCGCCGGAGCCGGGCGAGCGGGTGCTCGATCTGTGCTCGGCGCCGGGCGGCAAGGCGGCCCAGATCGCCATGGCGCTGGGCAACACCGGCACCGTGCTGGCGAACGACAAGGATTCCCGCCGCCTCGCCGCCGTGCGCGACAAGATGAAGCGTCTGGGGCTGGTGAACCTCACGGCCTGCGTCCACGACGCCGGGGACTTCCCGCTGGCCGCGGGCATGTTCGACCGCGTGCTGGTGGACGCGCCCTGCTCCGCCGAGGGCACGAACGCGCGCTCGGGCGCGGGCTACGAGCGCTCGGAGCGGACCTTCCGGCACTGGGTGGGCGGCCAGCAGCGCGCGCTCCTGCGCCGTGCGGTGAAGCTCACCCGGCCCGGCGGGCGCATCGTCTATTCCACGTGCAGCTTCGCGCCCGAGGAAAACGAGGCCGTTGTCGAGTCGGTCCTCCGCGACCTGCCGGGCGAGGTCTATCCCGTCCAGGTGAACGTGGGCTCGCTGCCCGCCGATCCGGGCGTGGCGGTCTGGGGCGACCACGCCTTCGACCAGGAGGTGGTGGAGAACGCCGTGCGCCTGTGGCCCCACCGCAGCGGCACGGGCGGCTTCTTCGCCATCGCCCTGGAGCGCCCGGCCAACGCGACGGTTTACGCGCCCGATCCGGCCGAGGTCGAACCGGCGGCGCCGGGCGAGCCGGCCGACCGCACCGCCATCCTCGACCCGCTCGTCCACCGCTTCGGCCTCGACCCGGCGGACCTCTCGGGGTTGAAGCTGTGGGAAGCCGGGGACCACGTTCACGCCACGGCCGAGGACCACCGCCCGCCGGGGCGGCCCCGCCCCACGGCCAGCGGCGTGCCCTTCACCCGCCGCGGCGCGCGCTGGCCCAAGCCCACGACGGCCGCCGCGCTCATGCTCGGTGACGCCGCGAGCCGCAACGTGGTCGCGCTGGACCGCGCGCAGGTGGACGCCTACCAGGCGCGCCAGGCGGTGCAGCCACGGCCCGAACAGCTCGCGGCGTGCGACGGGCGCGGCCACGTGCTGCTGCACTTCCAGGGCGTCAGCCTGGGCGTGGGCTTCCTGCACCCCGGCGACGGCGACACCCCGGCCACGATCGAAAGCCAGTTCCCGCGCGCCTGGATGCGCTGATCCGGACCGCGCCGCCCGCCACGACGACGGAGGCCGCATGCGCGCCGCGACGCGCCAGAGCTTGCAGCAGACCCTGCGCCGCATCGATGGCAAGGGCTACAAGGCCTACAAGGACATCGTTGGCAGCTACACCTTCGACGGCTTCGAGCTGCTGGTCGACCACGTCCAGGGCGATCCCTTCGGCAGCCCCTCGCGCCTGCGCGTGCGCGTGGCCGCCGAGACGGCCGCCTTCCCCGAGACGACGCGGAGCAGCGCCAGCCGTGCCGTGGCCCTGCGCGACTACCTGGCCCGCGCCTTCGCTTCCCGCGCGAAGCAGCTCGCCAAGCCGCGCGGCTCCGGCTCCTCCGGGCTCATCGCCATGGACATGCCGGGCCAGGAGATCCTGGAGCGCAGCGCCGTCGTGCTGCTGGACGACGGCGGCGTGGAGGCGCGCTTCGTCGCCGGGATGCCGGCGCAGGGCCGCTCCATCGCCGGGCGCGAGGCGGAGCAGATGCTGTGCCAGGACGTGCCCAAGCTGGTGCGGGAGACGCTGCGGTATGCCGCGCTCGATGCGACCGCGCTCCAGCGCCACGTCGAGGTCGCGGAGGACGCCGACGCCCTGCGCGCCCAGCTCGGGGAGAACGATCTGGTGGCCTTCGTCGCCGACGGAGCCATCCTGCCGCGCCGCTCGGGCGTGGACGACCGCCCCATGACCGACGGCCCCATCCCCTTCGAGAGCCCGGACAGCCTGCGCGTCACCCTGGAGCGGCCCAACGGCGGCTCGATCGGCGGCCTGGGCATCCGGCGCGGCGTGACGCTGATCGTGGGCGGCGGCTACCACGGCAAGTCCACGCTGCTGCAGGCGGTCGAACGCGGCGTCTACACCCACGTGCCGGACGACGGGCGCGAGTTCGTCGTCGCCGATCCCATGGCGGTGAAGGTGCGCGCGGAGGACGGCCGCAGCGTCACCGACGCCGACATCTCGCCCTTCATCAACGACCTGCCGGGCGGCGCGCGCACGGACGCCTTCTCCTCGCCCAACGCCTCCGGCTCCACCTCGCAGGCGGCCAACATCGTGGAGGCGCTGGAAGCCGGCGCCACGGGCCTCTTCATGGACGAGGACACCTCGGCCACGAACTTCATGATCCGCGACCGGCGCATGCAGGCCCTGATCGCCAAGGACCAGGAGCCCATCACGCCCTTCATCGACAAGGTGCGCCAGCTCTACGACGACCTGGGCGTGTCCACGACGCTCGTGCTCGGCGGCTCCGGCGACTACCTGGACAAGGCCGACACCGTGCTCGCCATGCAGGCCTTCCGGCCCGAGGACGTCACCGAGCGCGCGCGCGAGATCGTGGATCAGCACCGCACCGAACGCAGCGAGGAAGGCGGCGAGGCCTTCGGCCGCCCGCGCACCCGCACCCTGCGCGGCACCGGCATCACCGGGAAGGGCGACAAGCCGCCCAAGGTGAAGGTGCCGCACGCCCACGCCATCTCCATCGGCCTGGACGACATCGACCTCACGGCCGTCGAACAGCTCGTGGACGAAAGCCAGACGCGCGCCGTGGCCGAGGCCCTGATGACGCTCACCAGCGACAACCAGTTCCGCGGCCGCCCCATCCCGGAGGTGCTGGACCGCATCGAGCAGCGCCTCGCCGAGCGCGGCCTGGACGGCATCGGCAAAGCCCGCGGCGACCTTGCCCGCTTCCGCCGCACCGAGCTGGCCGCGGCGTTGAACCGCCTGAGGAATTTGAAAACTGGATAGCGCTGTAGGGCGGCATCGCGCGCCATGCGGCGCGCATGCCGCTCCAGGTGCCGGCGCCTTGCTGCCCCGTTACCCAAACGCCAAGGCGTCGTCGCCGAAGACCCCCTGGAAGCCGGTATCGCTGTCGCCGGGGTTGAGGATGACATCCTCATCGTCCGCCAGGTTCGTCAGCGTCACGCTGGCCTGGCCGCCGGCGAGCTGCAGCTCGCCGTCGCCGAAGCTGCCGTTCGTGACGGAGATGTCGCCCTCGGTCAGGCCGTCGCCGAAGAACACCTGATCGCCGTTCGCGAAGTCGTCAATCGTGACGGCCGTGTCCTCCTGGTTGACGATGAAGCGGTCCTCGCCGCCGTTGCCGGAGATCGTGGCATCCTGGTTCCCGTTGATGTTGTCGCTCTCGGCGGTGCCGGCCTGCACAACCGTCGGACCGCGGCCGCCCTGCGATGGCGGTCGTTCAGGCAATCCTGTGCTGCCCCCAGCACCCGCCAGGGCGGAGATGTCGTCCGCATCCAGGGGAACGCTTCCCGGATCGAAGGTATCGTCCAGAGCCTGCCCGCCGACGCGCGCGGTCTGGCCGTCAATCGAGGCGGTGGTCGCGCCGTCGGCGAAGGCCAGCTTCACGTCCGCGTTGAGCGCCACGTCCGCGCGGGTGCCGGAGGGCCCGGTCACGCTAACGACGTTGCCGCTCTGCGAAAAGCCGTGATCGGCCAGGTCGCCCGCGAACTCGACCTCGTCGCCCGTGTTGCCGGCGAATTCCAGCAGGCCGCCGTCGGGCACCTGCACGGTTTCGGCCTCGGCCGTCCCCCGCACCTCGGCGGCGAAGGGCACGCGCAGCGTCTGCGATTCCCCGTTCAGGACCACCAGGTTGGGCGTGCTGCTGGCCGGCGGGGTGTTGGCCGGCCCGCCGGACAGCGCGGACGCCGCATCCGGGTCGAGAAAGATGGCGCCCGGGTTGAAATCGCCGTCCAGGGTCTGCGAGCCCAGGCGGGTGGTGAAGCCGCCGTCTCCGCTTTGGATCGTGGCGGTGGTGCCGCCGTCGGCGAAGGCCAGATCGACGTCCCCGTTGAGCGCGATCGTGGCCTCGGTTTCGCCGTTGGCGAAGGTGATGGTGTTGCCCGAGGCGGAGACCTCGAAAGCATCCAGCGGCGCCGCGAATTCCACGGTGTCGCCCGTGTTGCCGCCAAAGGCGAGCGTGCCGCCGGCCGGCACCTGCACGGTCTCGTCCGCGGCCGTGCCGCGCAGATCGGCGGCGAAGGGCACGCGCAGCGTCTGGGCCTCGCCGTTGGTGACGACGATGTTCAACCCCTCGCTGCGCGGCGGGTTGGGGCCGACGCTGCCGGTTCCGCCGTCTGCATCTTCCACGGCCACTGCGATCTCAGCCCTGGCCGTGTTTCCCGCGCTGTCGGCCACCGTGTACGTAAACGTTTCCGTCCCGCTGAAACCGGCATCCGGCGTGTAGCGAATGCTGTTGCCGGCGGCCACCTCGGCAGTGCCATTGGCGGGCTCGCCAGGATCCTCAATCGTCAACTCGTCGCTGTCGGAATCGCTGTCGTTCGCCAGAACGTCGATCGTTACCGCCTCGCCGGCCGGTGTGGTGGCGTTGTCGTCGTTGGCGTTGGGGGGTTGCGAATTTTGCCCGAGGCTGACGGTCGTATCTTCGAATGCCACGGCTTCCACGCTTTGCAGCGTGCTCTCGTCCCCGTTCGGCGCGACGAGCGTGCTTTTGTCGTCTTCGAAGGCATAATCGTCGCGGCTGCCGCTGACCTCCACCGTGTCCGTCCCGGCACCGCCGATCAGGGTATCGGCACCCGCGCTCAGAACCAGGGTATCGTCATCCTTGCCACCGTCCAGGCGGTCGTCGCCGCTTCCGCCGATCAGGGTATCCTGGCCGCGTCCGCCATCCAGCTCATTGGCATCGCCACCGTTCACCGTGAGTTCGTCGTTGCCGGCGCCGCCGGAGAGCACGCTGCGCCCTTCCTCGGCTTGAACGACAGTGGCGGTCAGAATGTCGTTGCCATCTCCGCCAGCGAGATCGTTCTCCACCGTGCCTTCGGGTTGGCTCCCACGCACAACCTCGCCGGTCGCGCGCATCTCATCGTCGCCGTCACCGCCACGCAGCGTGTTTTCGACCGTGCCGAAGCTGTTAATCGTCTTGCCGTCAGCGACCATTGTATCGTCGCCGGAACCGCCGCGAAGGGTGTTCAAGACTTCTGCGCCGCTGGTGTTGGAATTGCCGAAACCCTCCGCCGTGAGCGTGTCGTCGCCGCTGCCGCCTTCCAGCACGTTCGTTGCCGTCCGGCCACCGTTCGACTGAACTTTTGCTTCAGCCGTGATTTCGTCTTTGCCGTTTCCGCCAGTGACCTCGTTGAGGGCCTGTGTCGTCAGTCCGTGAAAATCTCCGATCGCTTTGAGACTGATCGTGTCATGACCACCTCCGCCATCGACGATGTTGGTGACGCTGCTCTCCGAGGGTGCACCATCAAGTTCCGCGGTTGCCTCGATATCGTCATTGCCGCCTCCGCCACTTATTACATTTTTGGCATTTGACGTCCCACTTGTGAGATTAATAACCGCAGATGCATCGATGGTGTCATCGCCCCCGCCACCATCGATTTCATTGACGGTTTCCAGCAAGTCCGTCTCGCCGCTTCGGGCGGCCACGGCATTCGCGGTAATTGTGTCGCGCTGATCGCCGCCGTCCAGCTTCGTCGTTGCGCGCACTTCACTGCCACCCTCGGCCCGAACCGTGGCTTCCAGGGTGTCCTCGCCCTGACCACCGTTCTGTGTCGTGCTGCCTTCGAGCGCTTCAGCTGAATCCGTGCTGACCGAAAGATCGGTCGTCAGGTCGTCGTTGCCTTTTTCGCCATTCAGCGCGGTGTTGTTGAATTTGCTTGTTAAGATGTCGTCGCCTGCGCCGCCGAAAATCGTAACGCCGTCTGCATCCGCTTCGAGGGTGTCATCCCCCGGCGTCCCGCTGAGCGGCTCGGGCGGCGTGAACCTACGCACGGTTTCGTCTGCGGCCGCGCTGACGAAGCCGCCGTCGCGAGTCTGTTCGACGTCGAAGACGAAGGCGGCGTTGCCGGTGAACGTCCAATCGGTGCGGAAATCGCCGTTTCCTGTGGGCTCGAACGTGAAAATCTCGGTGCTCCGGCCGCTGTCGGGCTCGCCGAAGGCCGCCACGAACCCACCGTCATCGGTCTGTTCCACGTCCTTCGCCACGGGGGGTGTGGCGTCATGGGTGTCGGGGCGCCACGTCCACGCCGGGCCGTCGGGTCCGATCTTGCGGACGGTGCCATCAGCGCCGGCGGTGACGAAGCTGTCGCCCCGTGTCACCTCGACATCCTCGACGGCGTCCGTGTGCGCGTCGAAGGTCCACTCGGGCGCGACACCGCCGCCCCCGGTCTCGGCGAACTTATACACCGTGGTGTCGCGGGACGCGGCGACGAACCCGCCGTCCGCCGTCGTTTCCACGCCCGTGACCTGCTCGCCCGCGCCGTCGAAGGTCCATTCCGTGGTGGCGCCGCCTCCCGGTCCGACGGCAAACTTGCGAACGCTCGCGCCGTCGACCACGGCGAAGGTGCCGCCGCCAAGGGGAACGACGTCGCCCGTGCCGGCGGAAACGGTCCAGTCGGCGCGCACGCCTCCGTCGGCCGTTTCCGAGAAGCCACGCACCGTGCCGTCTCTTCCGACGCTGACGAAGTCGCCCCTGGCGGTGCGCTCGACGTCCGTCACGGTGCCGGCGTGCGCGTCGAAAACCCACGCCGTGGTGACGCTTCCGTCGGGCTGTTCGACGAACTTGCGCGCCGTGCCGTCCTCAGCCGCGGTGAGAAAACCACCCGCGAACGTGTGCTGGATATCGCGGACCGCACCCGCGTGCCCCTTGAACGTCCAATCGGCGGTGTCGAAGCGGTTCACCATGACAACACCTCGCTGGCTTCGGCGCGGCGCGCGCTCATATTACGCACCGTCCGGGGATAAAGCGTCCTGGCCGAACCGCGCGGCCAGCCCCGGAAACCGCCGCCACCGGCCCACGGAGCGCTCGGAGATGGCGTCACGCACCTGCCGCACGCTGGAGGTGCGCACGGGCGCGGCCGTGGCCGCGTGGCCGCCCGCCGCGCCGGGGTTCCAGGTGAAGCCGCAGAAATCCGCGATATCGCGGCCCACGCGGTCGGGCTCGCGCACGAGCGCTTCGTAGCGCACCTCCAGCAGCCGCGCCGGGGGCAAAACGCGCCGCCAGTGCGCCATCAGGCGGTCGTGGCTGGCCTGGCGGCGCGCGATGTCGTCCAGGTCGAAGCTCCACGACAGGCCGCGGTGAAACCGCGCCGTGAAGCAGCTGGCCATGATGTCCCGGGGATCGCGGCGCACGTGGACGATGCGGGCTTGCGGCAGGGCCGCCGCGATCAGCCCGATCAGGCGGCTGTTGGCCAGGTGCTTGTCCACCGCGAAGCGCGTGGCCGGCGGCGTCAGCGCGTTGACGCGCTTGATGTAGCTGCCCGCGGTCGCCCCGGTCGTCAGCGGCGAGACCACGGCCGCGCGTTCCGGCCAGGGCAGATCCCGGCCGTCGCCGATGACGGGCGCGTGGTCGCGCGCCTCCACGAGGTCCGCGCGCTCGCCCAGCGGCGCGACGGCGTCGTGGGCCGCCAGCAGCCGCTCCACCAGCGTCGTGCCGGAGCGCGGCATGCCCACGATGAAGATGGGCACCGCGCCGGACGTGCGGATGCCCGCGCGTCCGAGCCGGTCCAGGGTGCTCGCGGTGAACGTCCGCAGCGTGCGCGTTTCCGCGTCCTCGACCGCCGCCACGTCGCTGCCCAGGCGCGCGTGCACGCTGGCGTTGGCCGTCTCGTACCAGGCCCAGGCGTCCGCGAAGCGCCCCTCGCCCTCCAACATGCCGGCCAGCGCGAAGGCGTAGGCCTCGCGCAGTTCGCCCGTGGACCGCTCGGCCTTCTCGCGCACGCAGGCGAGCGCGTCGCCGCCGTGGTCGCGCGTGGCCTCCGCGGGGGCGCGGGTGTACCGGCGCAGCGCGGCCAGGTTGTACCAGGCGACGGGGTGGTGGGGATGGGCGCGCAGCGCCGCGCACGCGGTGTCCGCCGCGCCGTCCAGATCGCCCAGCGCGGCCTGGGCTTGCAGGCGCTGGTCGACCGTCGCCGTGTCCGTGTGGCCCGCGGTGAGCTGGACGATCTCGCGATCGCGCTCCTGCGCCGCCAGCAGACGGCACAACGGCACCAGGGCCTCGCGCGGCTCGGCGCCCAGGTGGTGCGCGCGGCGCAGGTAGCCTTCGGCCGGCACCGCGTGCGCCATGCTCTCCTCGGCCAGGATCGCGCCGAGGCGCGCGCAAGCGTCCGGATCGTGCGGGTTGATGGCGAGAATGGCGTGGTACAGCGGTTTCGCCGCGGCGGGGTCGTCGGCCTCGCGGTGCAGCTCGGCCGCCGCGTGGCGGGCGCGCACCTCGATGGGGTCGCGGCGGGCGGCGCGCGTGTAGGCGATCAACGCACCTTTTGGGCGGGCGCGGCGGGCCAGGGTGTCGGCCAGCTCCCGCCAGGCGCTCGCGGTGCCGGCCGTCCGCGCGTGCGCCCGCAACCGCCACGCCTCGCTGTGCTCGGCAAACGCCGCGAGCGACCGGCGCGTTCGGCCGGCAGCGTCAACGTGATTTGCGTCCATGCATTCGGACACGGCGAACACGCACTCCGTGCCGAGGTGAAAAGCACCGAAAAGATGCTTGAAAAGGCAAGCACCCGGTGCCGGAAACGCTCAATTGCGGATCGAGAGTATTTCGAAGGAACGTTCGAACAGGTTCCACCCACGCGTTTTCGGGCGCGGGATGGCGGCGCATCGTTTTCCGCATGCGATGACCATGCACTGGTCGGGCGACGGATAGAGCAGCAGCACGCACGGTCGGCTAGGTTCAGCCACCCCGCCGGGAGTCACCGCGCCGGGCGGGATTGCCCGCGCATGCCACCGGACTCGATCCGGTGGTCAGCGGGCAATGACGGGCGGGGTGGCAGGGTCGGCCCCGCGTCCCGTGAAAACGGGCCTCAGTGCCCGCCCTTCATGCGGAAATCGCCGCGCATGCCGGCCTTGTAGTGGCCGGGAATGTGGCAGGCGAAGCGGGCGTCGCCCCGGACGTCGTCCCCGAACGTCCACACGAGCGTTCCCGTCTCCCCCGGCTTCAGCATGAGCATGTTGGGATCGTCGTGGCTGGCGAGCTGCTCCCGGCTCATCCCCTGCATGCGCTTTTCGTGCGCGCGCTGCTCGGCGCGCGTGCCGATGAGGAAGGAATGGCGCAGCTGGCCGCGGTTGTGGACGACGAAGCGCACCGTCTCGCCCGGCTGTACCGAGATGCGCTCGGGCGAAAAGCCCATGCCCTTCGCCTCGATCTTCACCGTGCGGTCCACCTCGCCTGGATCGCCGGGTTCGCCCAGGGCGAAGTCGTGGCCGTGGCCGCCCTCCCCGGTGTGGCCGTCGTCTTCGTGACCGTCGTGCCCGTGGCCGTCGTGCCCGTGCCCGCCGTCGTGGTGCTCGCCCTGGTGCTGCGTCTCGCCGTTGCCGTTTGCCCAGAGCGGGCTGCTCGTCAACGCCGCCGCCAGGGCGAGCGCGATGGCCGTCGTGGTGTGTCGCATGCCGTGTGTCTCCGTGTTCGCCCCGGTCGGGGGACGCCTGGTGCGCACTCCTGATGCCTGACCGCGCGGGAAGGTCAAGCGTCGCCAGCCGCGATTGACCTGGGGCAAGAGCCGTTGCCTCGACCGGGGTGTCGGCCCACCATGTCCGCGAGCCTTACCGCGGGCAGGCATCCATCCCGGGGCGCAGCAGGAGACGACGCGCATGATCATCGACCCCAAGCTCGCCGAAGCCGACCCCCTTCGCCGCGCCGTGCGCGCCAACCACCACGCCGACGAGGACAGCGTCGTCACGGCCCTGCGCCATGAAGCGGAACTGGCCCCCGACGCGCGCGAGCGCGTCACCGACGCCGCCCGCCGGCTGGTGCGCGGCGTGCGCGAAGACCACCGGCCCGGCGGCATCGAGGCCTTCATGCACGAGTACGAGCTGTCCTCGCAGGAGGGCGTCGTGCTCATGTGCCTGGCGGAAGCACTGCTGCGCGTACCCGACAACGACACGATGGACAAGCTGATCGCGGACAAGATCGCGACGGCGGACTGGGAAACCCACCTCGGCCACTCCGATTCCATCTTCGTCAACGCCTCCACCTGGGCGCTGATGCTGACGGGCCGCGTGGTTCGCCTGGACGATTCCAAGCGCCGCGACTACGGCGCGGTGCTGCGGCGGATGATCCACCGCTCCGGCGAGCCCTTCATCCGCTCGGCCGTGATGCAGGCCATCCGCATCATGAGCCGCGAGTTCGTCATGGGCCGCACCATCAAGGAGGCCCTGGACCGCGCGAAGAGCGCGGAGAAGCGCGGCTACCGCTACTCCTACGACATGCTGGGCGAAGCCGCCCGCACGATGGCGGATTCCGACGCCTACCACCGCGCCTACCTGGACGCGATCGAAGCCATCGGGAAGGCCTCGAACGGGCGCGGGCCCATCGACGGCCCCGGCATCTCGGTCAAGCTCTCCGCCCTGCACCCGCGCTACGAGTTCGCCCAGCGCGAGCGCGTGATGCGCGAGATGCTGCCGCGCCTGCGCGAGATCTGCCGCGCGGCGGCCAAGCACAACATCGGGCTGTGCATCGACGCCGAGGAAACCGAGCGCCTGGACATCTCGCTCGACGTCATCGACGCCATCTCCGCCGACCCCGACCTCAAGGACTGGCAGGGCCTGGGCTGCGCCGTGCAGGCCTACCAGAAGCGCGGCGCGCCGATGCTGGACTGGCTGGCGGCAACGGCCAAGCGCGACGGCCGGCGGCTCATGGTGCGCCTGGTCAAGGGCGCCTACTGGGACACCGAGATCAAGCACGCCCAGGAGCGCGGGGAGTCCGAGTACGCCGTCTTCACGCGCAAGGCGAACACCGACGTCTCCTACCTTGCCTGCGTGCAGCGCATGCTGGCGCACAGCGAGCACATCTACCCGCAGTTCGCCACGCACAACGCCCACACCGTCGCCTACGTCATGGACGCCGTGGGCGAGCGCACGGACTTCGAGTTCCAGCGCCTGCACGGCATGGGCGAGGCGATGTACGACCAGATCGTGCCGCCGGACGCCTACGGCTACCCGTGCCGCATCTACGCGCCCGTGGGCGGGCACGAGGATCTGCTGCCCTACCTCGTGCGCCGGCTGCTGGAAAACGGCGCCAACACCTCCTTCGTGAACCACCTCTCCGACGAGAAGGTGCCGGTGGACGAGATCGTCGCCGACCCCGTGGACACCGTGAAGCGCACCGAGCGGGCCCGCCACCCGCACATCCCGCTGCCGCGCGACCTCTTCGGCACCGAGCGCGTCAATTCGCGCGGCGTCGATCTGGCCGATCCCGAGGAGCTGGCGCCCCTGGGCCGCGAGATGGACCGCGCCGCGGCCCAACGCTGGGAGGCCGCGCCCATTGTCGGCGGACAGGCCCGGCGGCGCGGCACACCCACCGAGATCGTCGATCCCGCCGACCGCCGCCGCGTCGTCGGCGAGGCCCACTGGGCCGGGCCGGACGACGTGGACGCCGCCCTGGCGCGGGCCACGCGCGCCCACCCCGACTGGGCGCGCACGCCCGTCGAGGCGCGCGCCGCCGCCCTGGAGCGCGCGGCCGACGAGCTGGAGCAGCGCTTCGGCGAGTTCATGGGGCTGACGGTGCGCGAGGGCGGCAAGACGGTGCCCGACGCCGTCGCCGAGGTGCGCGAGGCCATCGACTTCCTGCGCTACTACGCCGTGGATGCGCGCCGCAAATTCGCCGAGCCCATCCGCATGCCCGGCCCCACGGGCGAGCGCAACGAGCTGTATCTCCACGGGCGCGGCGTCTTCGCCACGATCAGCCCGTGGAACCAGCTGCTGGCGCTGTTTACCGGCCCGGCCTCGGCGGCGCTGGCGGCGGGCAACTGCGTGGTCGCCAAGCCGGCCGAGCAGACGCCGCTCATGGCGGCGGCGATGACGCGCGTGCTGCACCGCGCCGGAATCCCCGAGGACGTCTTCCACGTCCTGCCGGGCGACGGCCCCAGCGTGGGCGAGCCGCTGCTCAAGGACCCGCGCGTGGCCGGCGTGGCCTTCACCGGCGGCGTGGACACGGCCAAGCGCATCAACCGCGTGCTGGCCGAGCGCGACGGGCCCATCATCCCCTTCATCGCCGAGACGGGCGGGCTGAACGCCATGATCATGGATTCCACCGCCCTGCCCGAGCAGGCGGTGATGGACATCGTGCAGTCCGCCTTCATGAGCGCCGGCCAGCGCTGCTCCGCTTTGCGCGTGCTCTTCGTGCAGGACGACATCGGCGACCGCGTGACGCGCATGCTGACGGGCGCGATGGACGAGCTTCGCCTGGGCGATCCGGGCGAACTGCGCACCGACATCGGCCCCGTCATCAGCCCCGACGCCAAGGAGATGCTGGACGGTCACGCCCGCGCGATGGAGCGCAACGCCAAGCTGCTGCGCCGCGCGCCGCTGGACGGCGCCGGCGAGCACGGCAACTTCGTCGCCCCGGCGGCCTTCGAGATCGAGGGGATGAACGCGCTTCAGGGCGAGGTCTTCGGCCCCATGCTGCACGTCGTGCGCTACGACAAGCGACGGTTGGACGAGGTGATCGACGCGATCAACGCCACCGGCTACGGCCTCACCCACGGCATCCACACGCGCATCGACAACACCGTCGATTACGTCGCCGACCGCGTGAAGGCGGGCAACACCTACGTAAACCGCAACATGGTGGGCTCGGTCGTGGGCGTGCAGCCCTTCGGCGGCGAGGGCCTGTCCGGCACCGGCCCCAAGGCGGGCGGGCCGCACTACCTCTACCGCTTCGCCACCGAGCGCACGCTGACCATCGACACCACGGCGGCGGGCGGCAACGCCTCGCTGCTGGCGCTGGACGAGGATCTGCCGCGGTAACGGAGCCCAAGCCAGCGCCTCGTCATACGGTCGCTCATTGAGCGGAACCTACGACAAGCCGAGGATGTAGCAGCGGAGTCTCGCCAGGGTCCTTTGCACGCTGAAGCGTGCGAGGCGCTGAAAGCGCCTGTCCACCTTTAGGAGGACAGCCCGTCGAAGACGGGCTCGCGCGCCAGCGGCACGCAAAGACAGAATGAGGCCATGCGTTCCGCTCATTACGCATGCGTATCAGCCCCTGCCCGGCGCGACCTGCGCGCCGGGCATTTTGATTCGCGCGGGCGTCTACCCACGACAAATTCTTGGCGTTCGCTTATGATTTTTGAAAGAATTTTTATGGATGAGGGCGGGCCGCCGGAGCCGAATGGCGGCTGTGCGGCAAATGTGGTACCGCCGCCTTGCTCGGGCATGACGAGGCCGGACCGAAACGGGCCGGGACCGACATCATGCCCGGAAATAAAGGACATAGCCCGCGAGGCGCGGCCTTGGGCGTCGCCGTCATCCGACTTCCGGTGTATTCGGCGGAGATGTGGTGAATGCTAGCGTGTCACGTCCGGACGGCAGGGCTTCAACCACAGAGTTGCGTGACCATCCGCCATGTCACCTAACGACCACCCCACGAACCCGGGCAGCGGCCCGTCCACGCTCGGCGAGCAGCACCGCTGGGTGATGCGGCTGGCGCTGGACGGCTACTCGGTGCACGCCATCGCCGGGGAGTTGCGACTACCTGTCGACGTCGTGGAAACCCTGCTGACCGAAGCGATTACGCACGCCCGGGGCCAGATCCGCTGAGGCGCACGTCGCCGGGCGCCACCGGACCCGCCGGCACCTCTTCCGTCTCCCCGGCCTCGTCCACAGCGTCCACGAGTTGGTCGACGATGCACGTCGGGCCCGTGCCCTGGCAGCGGGCACAAAAACTCGTCACGAGCGGCCGCAGGTCGGATGCGATGCGCCACGCCTGCGTGCATGCGCAACTTTCCTCGTTGCGCGCGTTGCTGTCTTTCTTGGCTTCTGCCATGGCCGTTGCTTCCCCTTTGCTCCTGCCATTCAACGCCGGCCGCCGAGCCCACCGCTGGCTGTATACCGCGCCGGGATCCGTAGCCTCATTGAAAATTTGGAAAATGAAGATTTGGTGAACAGTGTTGTCGCCCTTTTGGGTGAGCTCGCACTCCCCGAATGCTTGGTGGCTACCACCTTGGACTTCAGGCCGCTTTGCGAGAGCTTTGGTTCCCGAAGCAGCCCAAAAAGAGCCCCTATCTGCCTCAAATCCAGGTCCGACGGTGCCGCACCCGCAGCTGTCGGCGGCGAGCCGTGCCGGTGCCATGCCTTTCGTTTGCGGCATCCCCCCGGCGCCCGACGTGCCCGATGACCGGTCGTCATCATCGCCATTCGTCCGTGTTTTCGCCGGCGCCGCCCCCCGGAGCGCCGGTTACCGGGGTGGCATTTCACGTGCTTCGAATAAAGGCCAATAACCACGAAACACTTGTATCTTTGGTGGTAGTCGCGGGCGAGATAAACGGTGAATCGGCCAACACCACGCGCAAAACGTTTACTTGAGTTCAAAAATACGCGCGATTCGCGCATGGCGTTTCGGCGGCCCGCGAGGGTCCGATCCGGCCGATGTCAGCCGTGGCGGCGTCCGGACTCGGCCGCATGGGAAGGCCGAGTCACGACGAAGGTGGCCGCGCCCGCGATGGCGGTCCCGGCGACGGCCGGCACGACGACGCCGTCCGCCGAGGCCACGGCGATGGCGATGGAGACGCCGCACGCGGCCACAGCGGCGATCTTGCCGCGCCGAGAGATGACGCCGTGATCCCGCCAGGCGCGCAGCGACGGGCCGAAGCGGGGGTGGGCGAACAAGCGCTCGCGCAGGCGCCGCGAGCCGCGCGCGTACGCCCAGGCGGCCAGGAGCAGGAAGGGCACGGTTGGCAGCAGCGGCAGTGCCGCACCCGCCGTGCCCAGCGCCACACAGCCGTGGCCGAAACCGAGCCAGAGCCAGCGTGTGAGCCGGCCGGCCGTCGGCGGTCCGTCGTGGCCGTTACCCGGATCGCTGCCCACGTCGCTCACCCCCGCTGGCATGACCACGCCGGAGTCAGATTGGTCCGCGCCCGCGCGGTGTGAAGCGGGTCTCCGCCACGCGGTCGGCCGCGGCGGCGGTGGTGGTGGCCTCGCGCTCGGCGCGCTGGAAGATCTCCAGCAGGGTGTCGTGGATGCGCGCCGCGTGGGCCAGCGCGGCCTGCGCGTCGTAGCCGGGGCCGCCGTGGCTGATGTTGATGACACCGCCGGCGTTGACGGCGTAGTCGGGCGCGTAGAGCACCCCCCGCTGGCTGAGCATCTCGGCGTGGCGGTCGGCCTCCAGCTGGTTGTTCGCCGCGCCCGCGACGATGCCGGCGCGCAGCTCGGGGATCGTGGCGTCGTTGAGGACCGCGCCCATGGCGCAGGGCGCCAGGATATCCGCGTCCGCGCGCAGGAGGGCGTCCGGCTCGCTCACCGCCGCGCCCAGCGCGTCGGCCGCTTCCCGCGCCGCTTCCGGATTGGTGTCGGCGACCACCAGCTCCGCGCCCGCCTCGGCCAGGTGCCGGCAGAGCTTGCGGCCCACGGCGCCGACGCCCTGCACGGCGACGCGCCGCCCGGCGAAGGAATCCGAGCCGTGGCGGTGCCGGAGCGCCGCGCGCATGCCGTGGAAGACGCCCCAGGCCGTCACGGGCGAGGGATCGCTGCTGCCGTCGGCGGTGGTGCCGGCGACGTGGGGCGTCACCTCCCCCATCGTGTCCACGTCGGGAACGGCGATGCCGGAATCCTCGGCCACCTTGTAGCGCCCGCCGAGCGCGTCCACGGCGCGGCCCATGCCGTGGAAGAGGGCGCGCGTCTTGTCGCTGTGCGGGTCGCCGATGAGCACGCTCTTGCCGCCGCCGAAGGGCAGCTCCGCGAGCGCGTTCTTGTAGGTCATCCCGCGCGACAGGCGCAGCACGTCCGTCAGCGCAGCCTCGGCGTCGGGATAGGGGTACATGCGCAGGCCGCCCACGCCGGGCCGCGGCCGGTGTGGTGCACGGCCACGATGGCGCGCAGGCCGGTTTCCGGCTCGCTGCTGTGCAGCACGTGCTCGTGGGCGTCGTAGGCGGGATGGTCGAACACGGCTCGTCTCCACTTTGCCGCTCTGCGTGCAGCCTTACCGCGCCGCGGCGCGCGTGCAACCACGCGTCAAACCCCGAGGTGCCGGCGAAGCAGGTTCACGTTGCGGCGGTTGCACTTCACCCCGGCGTCGAGCAGGTCGCCGGCCACGGGCACGAGCCCCACGACGAAATCCAGCGCCACGTTGCCCAGCATGGCCGCGACCAGGGCGGGCGGCGCCCCGAGCTGCCAGGCGCGCGCCACGATCAAGAGCGACACCGCGGCCATGACGGCGTCGCCGCCGCCCGGCACCAGCCCCAGGATGGGGTCCAGCCCCACCCGGATGCGCGTGCCGGGGATGCGCAGGAAATCGTCCAGCCAGTGCGCCAGGGTCGCCAGCCGCTGCACCTCGCGCGCCCGGTCCGCCATCGGCGCCGCCCTCCACCAGCTCACCCGCACGGGGTACGCGATTCCCGCGCGCCGCGTCGAGGCGCGCGCTCGCGCCGCGCGGCGGGGTTCACGCCGTGCCCGCGATCCGGCATAAGGCCGGGCGGCCCACCAGCACCCGAAACCGCTTCGGCCATGAGCGCACAGCCCCACGAGCCCCCGGCGCGCGTGACCGCGCGCGCGGTCCTGACGGTCTTCCTGCCGTTCGCGGGCGGGTATTACCTGTCCTACCTCTACCGCACGGTGACGGCGATCATCGCCGACCGCCTTCAGGCGGACGTGGGCCTGAGCGCCGCCGACCTGGGGCTGCTGACGAGCGCCTATTTCGTCGCCTTCGCCGCCTTCCAGCTGCCGCTGGGGCTGCTGCTGGACCGCTTCGGCCCGCGCCGGGTGAACGGGACGCTGATGCTGCTGGCGGCCCTGGGCGCGGTCGGCTTCGCGCTGGGCGAAGGGCTGCTGCAGCTGTGGCTGGCGCGGGCGCTGATCGGGCTGGGCGTCGCGGGCGGGCTGATGGCCGCGTTCAAGGCGATCACCCAGTGGTTCCCCGCGCATCGCTGGCCCATCGTCAACGGTTTCTTCCTCGCCATGGGCGGGCTGGGCGCGGTGTCCGCGACCGCGCCGGTGGAGGCGCTGCTGACCGTGACCGACTGGCGCGGGGTGTTCCTGGCGCTGGCGGCGCTCACGGTGGGCGTGTCGGCGGCGATCTGGTTCATCGTGCCCGAGACCGGCGCGGGGCACGCGCACGTCCGCCTGGGCGACCAGGTGGCGGGGCTGACGGCGGTTTACGCCGACCCCTTCTTCTGGCGCCTGGCGCCCGTGGCGGTGCTGTGCATGGGCACCACGCTCTCGATCACCGGGCTGTGGGCGGGGCCCTGGCTGCGCGACGTGGCGGGCATGGGCCGCGCCGAGGTGGCGGAGACGCTGCTGGTGGTGATGATCGCCATGACGGCGGGCTTCATCCTCTGGGGCAGCCTGGCCTCGACCCTGGAGCGCATCGGCATCCCGCTGACCGTCACCGTCAGCGTGGGCATCGCCATCTTCCTGCTGGTCTTCGGCGTGCTGATTCTGGGGCTGGTGCCGTGGGCGCCCGTGCCGTGGGTGGCCTTCGGGCTGATGGGGAATGTCACGGCGCTGTCCTACACCCTGCTGTCGCGCCACGTGCCGCTGGCCTACGCCGGGCGCGCCAACGCCGCGCTCAACCTGCTGGTGTTCACCACGGCCTTCGCGGCGCAGTACGCCATCGGCGGCATCGTCGACCTGTGGCCGGAAACCGGCGGCCGCTACCCGCCCGAAGCCTATCGCAGCGCCTTCGCGCTGTTCTGGGCGCTCTGCCTACTCGGCTGGGGCTGGTACCTGCTGCGCGCCAGGCGGGCCCCGCACGGCAGCTTCCGCGCGGCCGGCTGAACAGGCACCGCCGTTACGCAGCGTTCACCTTCAACAGCGCCACCCCGGCGACGATCAGCCCCATGCCGGCGAGCTTGGGCGCGGTGACGGCCTCGCCGAAGAGCATCGCGCCCACCAGCGCCACGCCCACGATCCCGACCCCAGACCAGATGGCGTAGACCACGCCCACGGGCATCGTCTTCAGGGTGTGCGCCAGCAACAGGAAGGCCGCGGCGTAGCCCGCCACCACGAGCGCGGAGGGGCCCAGGCGCGTCATGCCCTCCGAGGCCTTGAGCGCCGAGGTGGCGACGATCTCGCTGGCGATCGCCAGCGTGAGCAGGAATGCGGGCAGACCGAAGGTCATGGCGGATCCCTCCCGGCGGCGGCCCGGGTCATCGTCCTGGCGGCGCCTTGCCATGTGTCGAAACTATACCGTCCAGCCGGTACAGTCAAGCGCCGCGAGCGCGACGGCCCGGTGGCTCCCAATGGCGCAGCAGCGATTTTGATGGGTGAAAGCGCCCGATCGGAGGCGGGATCAGGCCGCCGAAGCACCGTCGTCGCTGGCGGCGCGAACCTCGGCCAGCGTGGCGTCCAGCGCAGCCAGCACCTCCGCGGTCATCGCCTGGCTCAGCTCGCCCGCCTCGGCGCGCGTCTGGGCATCGGCGCACACCGCGCCGAGCCGCCGCGCGCCGTAATTCAGGGCAACGCCCTTGAGCGTGTGCATCGCCGCGCGCGCGTCGGCCGGGTCCCGGCGGTGGGCATTCGCGACGCGCTCGCGTTCGTCCAGAAGGCTGTCGCGGAAACTCGCCATCAACTCGGCGCAGCCCGCGGACCCGAGGGCGGCGCGCAACTCCGCGGTGCGGTCGGGGTCGATCAGGGGCAACTCGGCGTAGCGCCCCGCCTCCGCCGGCGCGTCGGTTTCGGTCCGGGGCGCCTCGCCGCCGGCGGCGGTCAGCTCGGCAAGCGTGCGCCGCACCGCCGCCCAGGAGATCGGCTTGGTCAACACCGCCGCCACCCCGGCGTCGGTGTAGCCCTCGCGGTTCCCGGAAACGGCGTCGGCGGTCAGCGCCACGACGGGCAGATCGGGATTGCGTGCATCCCCGGCGCGGATGCGCCGCGCGGCCTCCAACCCGCCCGTGCCGGGCATGTGAACGTCGACGATGGCCGCATCGAACGGCTCGCGCCGCGCGGCCTCGACGGCGGCCTCGCCGTCGGTGACGAGGTGCACGCTGTGGCCGTCGCGTTCCAGCACGGTGCGCAGCAGCAGGCCGTTGGTGGGGTTGTCCTCGGCCACCAGGAGCGACAGCGGCTCGGGCCCCTCGGCCGACTGGCTTCCGGCGCCGTCCGGGGCGGCCTCGGCCTCGGCGGCGTGTTCCAGCGGCAGCACGACATCGAAGCGGCTGCCCGCGCCGGGGCTGCTGGCAAGGTCGATGCGCCCGCCCATGCCCTCAGCCAGCTGCTTGGAGATCGCCAGCCCCAGCCCCGTGCCGCCGTGCTCGCGGGTGGTCGCCGCGTCCGCCTGCTGGAAGGGCTCGAAGATGGTGCGCTGGCGCGCCGCGGGAATGCCGGGCCCCGTGTCCTGCACGGCGAGGCACACGCCCGTGCCGCCCGGACCGGCGCCCGCTTCGATGCGCACCTCGCCCTCGCTCGTAAATTTGAGCGCGTTGCTGACCAGGTTGGTGAGGATCTGGCGCAGGCGCACGGAATCGCCGAGCACACGCGTCGGGCAGCGATCGGCGACGGACACCTGCAGCGCCACCCCCGCTTGCCGGGCCTTGGGCTCGAAGAGCGCGGCGACCGAGCGCACCAGCTCCGGCACGTGCACGGGCGCGCGCTCGAACTGCATGTGGCCCGACTCGATCTTGGAGACGTCCAAGGTGTCGTTCAGCAGGTCCAGCAGGGCCTGGGCGGAGGTGCGCGCGTGCTCGACGTAGGCGCGCTCCTCGCTGTCCAGCCGCGAGGTGCTGAGCAGGTCCAGCATCCCCATCAGGCCCGTCAGCGGCGTCCGCAGGTCGTGCGACACCGTGGCGAGGAAGCGCGACTTCGCCGCGTTCGCCCGTTCGGCTTCGGTGCGCGCGACCTCGGCCTCGCGCTTCGCTTGGCGGACGGCGTCGAAGGCGCGGGCGAGGCTGAGTTCGTGGCTGATCCACTGGGCGAACAGCTGAATGAGTTCGCGGTCGGCGTCCTCGAACGGGGCGTGCGGCTGCCAGCTGGAAAAGTTGAGCGTGCCGAAGCGCTCCCCGTCCACCCACAGCGGCACGCCGATGTAGCTCTCCAGCCGGAAAGTCCGGTAGCAGGGGTGCGCGGCCAGTGCGCTCTCGCCGACGTGGGCGAAGGCCGTCGGCCCATCGGTCTGAAGGGTGTGCGTGCAGTAAGTGCCGCGGACATCGAAGGTGCTGCCGGGCGTCACCTCGCCGCCCGGCGAGGTCGCGTGCAGCACGGTGTAGGTGGTGCCGCGGACGTGGCTGACGATGCCCAGCGGCATGCGGAAGTGGCGGGCACCCAGCGCCAGGATCTCCTGGATCTTCTCGTCGCTGCTCAGCTCCTGGTCGGCCGTCTTGGCGTACAGCGCCTGCATCACCTCCTGAATCTGGCGCTGGCGCGATATGTCGCGGATGATGCCGAGGTAGCCCAGAACGGTGCCGTCCGCGTCACGCACGGTCGAGCCCGTGGTCTCGCTGGGGAAGGTCTCCCCCGACTTGCGCTGATAGCGGATCTCGTAGACGCCGGTGTTGGCGGTGCTGAGGGGGTTGAAGTGCTTGCGCCCGGTCGCCTCGTAGTCGGCCGAGTCGGCGTACAGCATCCGCGTGCGGTTGCCGATCAGCTCCGACGCCGAATAGCCGAAAATTTGTTCCGCCGCCGGATTGGCCAGCACGATGCGGCGCTCCGCATCCGCAAGCAGGACGGCATCCGGCATGCCCTCGAACAACGCCGCCAGCGCCGAGGTTTCCAAAACCTGCCCGGATGCCGACGGGTCGAACAACCGTTGAGGCATGGGGGCCTCCAGCGCACGCCGCAGCCGGCGATGTGCCGGGCCGCGGCAACCACACCCAAAGCGCGTGCTTTAACGGGCACCATGCACCCAAAGGGGAGACCACGAAAGGCCGAAAAACCCAACACAGGCCGCGGCCGCCGCGGGTGCGACGCACCGCCGCAGACGCCGGCGGCGTTACCCCTCGCCCTCGACGTTGGTCGTCACCTGTACGTCAACGTCCATGCGCTGGAAGTCGTCGGGGTAGCCGGTGAAGGTGCCCTGAAGCGGGATGGCCTGGCCGGGGTCGCGCGCCACGGCGACGCGGATCAGGTTGCCGCCGCCCATCTTGCCGTTGGTGGGGTCGAACTCCACCCAACCCGCGCCGGGCAGGTAGATCTGCACCCAGGCATGGGTGTTGCCGCCGCCCTGAAGGCCCTGATCGCCCGTGCCGTTGGTGTCGAGCGCGGGGTCGTAGAGGTAGCCGCTGACGAAGCGCGCGGCGAAGCCGAGGCTGCGCGCCGCCTCCATCATCAAGAGCGCGAGGTCGCGGCACGAGCCCGTGCCCAGCTCCAGCGTCTTCGCCGGGCTGCGCGTGCCCACGGCGTGGCGCACCTCGTAGCGGAAGTCGCGGTGGATGGCCTGGGTGATGTTCCGCAGCAGGCCGACGGTATCCACCGGATCCTCGGCTTCGTGGACGAAGGCCTTGGCCCAGGCGTCCACGCGGTGCTCGCCGTCGACGTAGTGCCGCTCCACCAAGCGGTTCAGGTCCGGCGCCTCTTCGGCCGGATAGCTGAAGGGATAGGTGCGCGCATACGGCGCCACCGGAAAGTCCTCGGCGCTGGCCCCGTAGTGCGCGATGTCGATCGTGCTCTCGAACACCAGGGTTTCGGCCGGGCGGTCGAAGGTGACGATCGCGAGGGAGTTGGAGAAGACGTCGTGCAGCCAGCGCGTTTCCGCCGGCGGCGGCGCGATGCGCAGGTTGGTCCCCATGACCCGCATGTCGTGGCTGTCGCGGGGACGGAACATCAGGCGGTGCTCCCCGAAGGAAACGGGGCGCTTGTAGTGGTACGTCGTGGTGTGACGCACGCGCATGCGCTGCATCGCGCACTCCGACGCCGTTGACGAAAAGCCCGCTGTGCGGACTGCGGCGCAGCCAGATCATGCGCCGCGGACGAAATCAACCCCGCACCCCGCCCGGCCGTCGGCCGGAACGGGGAACGGGGGGTGTGATCGCGCGGGCGGGGACGGTCAGGCGTTCTGGGTGCCCGCGAGCATCTGGCGCAGCACGTAGTGCAGGATGCCGCCGTTGCGGTAGTACGCCACCTCGTCGCCGGTATCCACGCGCGCCAGCAGCTTGACGTCCTCCGTCGAGCCGTCCGGGCGGTGGATGCGGGCGTCCACCTCCTTGCGCGGGTCCAGGCCGGCGGCGATGCCGGTGATCTCCCAGACCTCCTCGCCGGTGAGCTGGAGGCTCTTGCGGCTCACGCCGTCGGGGAACTGCAGCGGCAGCACGCCCATGCCGATCAGGTTGGAGCGGTGGATGCGCTCGTAGCTCTCGGCGATCACGGCGCGCACGCCCTGAAGGCGCGTGCCCTTGGCCGCCCAGTCGCGCGAGGAGCCGGTGCCGTACTCCTTGCCCGCGACGACGACGAGCGAGACGCCCTCCTGCTGGTACTTCATGGCGGCGTCGTAGATGGACATCTGCTCGCCGTCCGGCAGGTGGACGGTCACACCGCCCTCGACACCCGGCACCATCTCGTTGCGGATGCGGATGTTGGCGAAGGTGCCGCGCATCATGACCTCGTGGTTGCCGCGCCGCGAGCCGTAGGAGTTGAACTCCTTGGGCTGGACGCCGCGGTCCATGAGGTACTGCCCGGCGGGGCTGTTCTTCTTGATGGCGCCGGCGGGGGAGATGTGGTCCGTGGTCACGCTGTCGCCGAGCATGGCGAGCATGCGCGCGCCCGTGACGTCTTCCAGCGCCGGCACGTCCCGCGACATGCCCTCGAAGAAGGGCGGCTTCTGGATGTAGGTGCTCTCGGGGTCCCACTGATAGGTCGTGCCGCCGCTGACCGGGATCTCCTGCCACTCCTTCGGCCCGTGGAAGACGTTGGCGTAGCGCTGCTGGAACATCTCGGGCGTCAGGGAGTTGGCGATCTTGTCCTGGATCTCGTTCGCCGAGGGCCAGATGTCCTTCATGTAGATCGGATTGCCCTTGGCGTCCTCGCCCAGCGGGTCGTTGAGCAGATCCACGCGCATGTTGCCGGCGAGCGCGTAGGCCACCACCAGCGGCGGCGAGGCCAGGAAGTTCGCCCGGCAGTGCGGGTTGATGCGGCCCTCGAAGTTGCGGTTCCCGGAGAGCACGGAGCACGCGATGATGTCGCCCTGCTCGATGGCGCCCGCGATGTTGTCCGCCAGCGGGCCGGAGTTGCCGATGCAGGTGGTGCAGCCGTAGCCCACGAGGTTGAAGCCCAGCGCGTCCAGGTCGTCCTGCAGCCCGGCGGCCTCCAGGTAGTCCGTCACCACCTGCGAGCCCGGCGCCAGCGAGGTCTTCACCCAGGGCTTCACCTCAAGCCCCTTCTCCAGCGCGTTGCGGGCCAGCAGCCCGGCGCCCATCATCACGCTGGGGTTGGAGGTGTTGGTGCAGGAGGTGATGGCGGCGATGACCACGTCGCCGTGGTTCAGGCGGTAGTTCTCGCCTTCCACCGCGATGCCGCTGTCGTCGAACGCCTTCATGTCGTCGGCCACGGCGGCCGGGCCCTCTTCCGCCATGTTGCTGGCGGCACCGTTGCCGTTCGGGTCCAGGCCCAGCTCCTGGTACATGTGCGCGGAGAACTCGCTGGCCGCATAGCTGACCGCGATGCGGTCCTGCGGGCGCTTGGGCCCGGCGATGGACGGCTCCACGTCGCGTAGATCCAGCTCCAGCGTTTCGGAGAAGACCGGATCGGGCGTGTCGTCCTCGCGCCACAGGCCCTGGGCCTTGCAGTATTCCTCCACCAGCTTGATGCGGTGCGGGTCGCGGCCCGTGAACTCAAGATAGCGCGTGGTCTCGCGGTCGATGGGGAAGAAGCCGCAGGTGGCCCCGTACTCGGGCGCCATGTTGCCGATCGTGGCGCGGTCGGCGAGCGTCAGCGCCGAGAGGCCGGGGCCGTAGAACTCGACGAACTTGCCGACGACGCCGTGCTCGCGCAGCATCTGCGTGACCGTGAGCACGAGGTCCGTGGCCGTGGCGCCCTCGGGCAGTTCGCCGCGCAGCTTGAAGCCGACCACGTCCGGGATCAGCATCGAGATGGGCTGGCCCAGCATGGCCGCCTCGGCCTCGATGCCGCCGACACCCCAGCCGAGCACGCCCAGGCCGTTGATCATCGTGGTGTGGCTGTCCGTGCCCACCAGGGTGTCCGGCAGCGCCACCGTGGCGCCGTCGCTGTCCTGCTTGGTCAGCACCGACTGGCCCAGGTACTCCAGGTTCACCTGGTGGCAGATGCCGGTTCCCGGCGGCACCACGCGGAAGTTGTCGAACGCCTGCTGGCCCCACTTGAGGAACTCGTAGCGCTCGCGGTTGCGCTCGAACTCGCGGTCGACGTTCTGCTTGAACGCCTGCGGCGAGCCGAAGACGTCGACCATGACGGAGTGGTCGATCACCAGATCGACCTGTGTGGCCGGGTTGATGCGCGCGGGATCGCCGCCGAGGTCGTTCATGGCGTCGCGCATGGCCGCGAGGTCCACCACGGCCGGCACGCCGGTGAAGTCCTGCATGAGCACGCGCCCCGGCCGGTACGGGATCTCGTGGCTGGACTGCGCGTTCGCCAGCCAGCCCTGCATCGCCGTGATGTCGTCGGGCGTGACCGTGTTGCCGTCCTCGTGGCGGAGCAGGTTCTCCAGCAGGACCTTGAGCGAGAACGGCAGGCGCGAGACGTCGCCCAGGCCGTTCCGCATGGCCTCCGAGATCGAATAGTAGCGGTAGTCCTGCCCCTCGACCGTGAGGGTCTGGCGGCTGTTGAAGCTGTTCTGTGCGGCCACGGTGATCACTCCCGTCGTTGTGCGGCGTGCCCGCGCGTTGGAAGCCGGCGGGCTTTATGGCTTTTTGTGCGCTGCGGCATGCGCAATCTAGGGCATGAGGCGGCCGGATCGCAACGATCCGGGCTTTGGACACGCGGTCGCGCGCCATGGGCGCCCGATCACGCCTTCGCGAAACGCCGGGGCGCGCCAACGCCCCGTGGGCCTCTGACGCCATGCCAGGCTTCAGGGATCATCCCCACCCCCCCCACTGGTGGCGCGGAGCATGCGCTCCGCACCACCTTCTCCCCCTTCCCCTTCAACGAAGGAGAGGGGGAGCTTGTGAGGGGGTGGGGTTTTCCCGCGTTTTGTCATTCCTGGACCGGCTCTGCTCAATGAGAACCGTGAGCCCTCCCTGCAAAGCCGTCAGTTCGGCGGACTGATCCGCCGGATTGCCCGATCAGCCCTGGACCATGCTCTTCATCTGGCGGTTGGCGACCGCCAGCATCGCCAGGTCCGGCGTGCCCGTGGACTGCATCTCCTGCAAGAGTTCGTGCGTGCGGTTGACGGTGTGCTCGCGCGTGCGCGCCCAGGCGTCCACCGCCTGCGCGCCGCCGGCCCCGTCGGCCTTGGTCAGCACGTTGTGCGTCAGCGCCGTCTGGTGGCTGTAGAAGTCGTCCACGATGGCGGTGATCGCCAGCTTGTCCCAGGTGTTGTCCGTGGGCAGCTGGTTGGCCGCCGTGCGCAGCCAGTCGAAGCCGAAGCGGTGGCCCACGGCGAAGTAGGTGGTGCCCACCTCCTGAACCGGCAGATCGAGCTCGTGCGCGGTCTGCACGATGTCCAGCGCCGTCGGCAGGATGCCCAGCGCCGCCACGCGGCGGGCGAGCTCCTTGGGCGCGCCCTTCTGGGTGAATTCGCGCGCCTTCTCGTCGACGTGCTTGCGGCCGTCCTTGGTCAGCAGCGCGTCCAGGTTGCCGGCAACCGTGCCCACGCCGTCGGCGTAGGTGTCGACGGCGTCCTGCACGGCCATGGGCTGCTCGCGGGTGCGCAGGAACCAGGTGGCCGTGCGCTCGATCGTGCGGCCGATCTCCACCATCATGGCCGCCTGCGTCGCCGCCGGCACCTTGGTGTCCAGGGACTCGATCTCGTCCCAGAGCGCCTGCAGGCCGAAGACCTCGCGCACGACCGTATAGGCGCGGCAGATGGCGTCGGGCGAGTTGCCCGTGCGCTCGCGCATCTCGTGCACGAAGGCGAGGCCGCAGCGGTTGATGACCTCGTTGGTCATCGAGGTGGCGATGATTTCCCGCCACAGGCGGTGACTGTCCACGTAGGCCGGATAAGTCGAGCGCGCGGCCTTGGGGAAATAGGCGTGCAGTTCGCCGCGCATGAAGGGATCGTCCGGCAGGCCGGAGGCCAGCAGCTCGGCGTAGAGCACGTTCTTGGCGTAGGCCATGAGCACGGCCATTTCCGGGCGCATCAGCCCGATGCCCGCCTTGCGCCGCTCCAGGATGGTTTCGTCGTCCGGCAGCGCCTCCAGCGAGCGGTTGAGCTTGCCGCTGCGCTCGAGGGCGTGCATGAAGCGCGCGTTGCGGTTGAGCAGGTGGACGCCCAGCTGCTCCGTAACCGAGAGCGCCTGGGTTTGCAGGTAGTTGGTGCGCAGGACGAGCTGGGCGACGTCCTCGGACATGCGCTCCAGCAGCTGGTTGCGCTGCTTGCGGGTCATCTCGCCCGCCTGCTCCACCGCGCCCAGCAGGATCTTCAGGTTGACCTCGTGGTCGGAGCAGTCGGCGCCGCCCGAATTGTCGATGAAGTCGGCGTTGCAGCGCCCGCCTTCCAGCGAGAACTCGATGCGACCGTGCTGCGTGGCGCCCAGGTTGGCGCCCTCGCCGATCACCGTGGCGTTCAGGTCCTCGCCGTTGACGCGCAGCGGGTCGTTGGCGCGGTCGCCGACCTCGGCGTTGGTTTCGTGGCTGGCCTTGATGTAGGTGCCGATGCCGCCGAACCAGAGCAGCTCCACCTTCGCCAGCAGCATGGCCCGGATCAGTTCGTTGGGTGTGCACTGATCCGCCTTGATGTTGAAGGCCTTCTTGATCTCGGGCGTGAGCGTGATCGACTTGGCGCGGCGCTCGAACACCCCGCCGCCCTTGGAGATCTTGCTGGTGTCGTACTGGTCCCAGCCCTTCACCTCGTCGAACAGGCGCTTGCGCTCCTGCCACGAGGCCGCCGCGTCGGGATTCGGATCGACGAAGATGTGGATGTGGTTGAACGCGCCCACCAGGCGGATGTGCTTGGACAGCAGCATCCCGTTGCCGAAGACGTCGCCCGCCATGTCGCCGCAGCCGACGACGGTGAAGTCCTCGTTCTGGATGTCCTTACCGCGCTCGCGGAAGTGGCGCTTGACGGACTCCCAGGCGCCGCGGGCCGTGATCGCCAGCTCCTTGTGGTCGTAGCCCGCCGAGCCGCCGGAGGCGAAGGCGTCGTCCATCCAGAAGCCGTAGGCCTGGGAGACTTCGTTGGCGTAGTCGGAGAAGGTGGCCGTTCCCTTGTCCGCCGCGACGACGAGGTAGGGGTCGTCGGCGTCCCAGCGCACCACGTTTGTCGGCGGATCCACGGCGTCCTGCACGAGGTTGTCGGTTACGTCCAGCATGCCGCGGATGAACAGCTTGTAGCAGGCGATGCCCTCGTCCCACATCGCCTGCTTGCCGGCGCTGGCGGCCGGCGGGCGCTTGCAGACGAAGCCGCCCTTGGAGCCCACGGGGACGATGACGGCGTTCTTCACCTGCTGCGCCTTGGCGAGCGAGAGGATCTCGGTGCGGAAGTCCTCGCGCCGGTCGGACCAGCGCAGCCCGCCGCGCGCGACCAGGCCGAAGCGCAGGTGCACCGCCTCCACGCGTGGGGAATAGACGAAGATCTCGCGGAAAGGCCGCGGCAGCGGCAGCTCGTCCACCTCGCGGCTGGCGATCTTGAGCGAAAGCGTGGGCTTCTCGCCGCCCTCGTCCGCGCTTTGGAAGAAGTTGGTGCGCTGGGTGGCCTCGATGGCGTTGAGGAAGCGCCGCACGATGCGGTCCTGGTCCAGGCTCTCCACCTCCTCCAGCGCGGCGTGGACCGCGGCCACCGTCTCGCCGCAGGCGGTGTCGCGGTCGCCCTGGAAGGCCGGGTCGAAGCGGCGGTGGAAGAGCTGGACGAGCTGCGCCGCGATACCCGGGTTCCCGGCCAGCGTGTCCTCCATGTAGCTCTGGCTGAAGGGGATCGCGGCCTGGCGCAGGTACTTGCAGTAGGCGCGCAGGACGATGATGTCGCGCGAGTCCAACCCCGCCAGCAGGACCAGCCGGTTGAAGCCGTCGTTCTCCATGCGGTCGTGCCAGACGCGGTCGAAGACGTCGTGGAACTTCGCCTTCAACGCGGAGAGGTCGCTGGCATGGCCGCCGGCCACGCGCATGCCGAAGTCGTGGATGTAGACCGACTTGTCGAGGTCGGCGGGCTGGACGGCGTAGGGATGCTCCGAGATCACCTGCACGCCCATGTTCTCCAGCACGGGCAGGATGCGCGACAGGGGAATCGGCCCGCCGTAGTGATAGATCTTGAAGCGCACCTCGTCCTCGTCCGCCTCGATCGGGCGGTAGAGGTTGAGCGCCAGATCGCCGTCGGCGATGGCGCGCTCGGTGCGCGCGATGTCGAAGACGGCCGTGTGGGGCGTGAAGGTTTCCTGGTAGCTGGCGGGGAAGGCGTCGCCGAAGCGCCGCGTGGCCGCCAGCCCGGCCTGCTCGCCGCGGTCGTCGACGAGCGCGTCGCGCAGGTGGTCGCGCCAGGAGCGCGCCGCGTCCGCCAGCCGGCGCTCCAGGGCCTGCTTGTCGACCTGCGGGATCTCGCCCGGGGTGGTGCGCACGATGATGTGGACGCGCGCCAGCACGGCCTCGGTCAGGTTGGTGTAGAAGGCCGAGACCTCGCCGTTGAAGGCCTTGGCCAGGATGTCCTGAAAGCGCAGGCGCAGCGTCGTGGAGAAGTGGTCGCGGGGCACGTAGACCATGCAGGAGACGAAGCGCTCGAAGGCGTCGCGGCGCATGAAGAGCGCGACGCGCTGGCGCTCCTGGAGATGAAGAATCCCCATCGCGATGCTGTACAGGTCCTCGTCGGAAATCTGGAACAGCTCGTCGCGGGGATAGTTCTCCAGGATGTTGAGCAGCGCCTTGCCGTTGTGGCTGTCGCGGCGGAAGCCCGACCACGCGAGCACCTGATCCACCTTGCGCCGCAGCAGCGGGATCTCCGTGGGGCTGCGCGAATACGCGGCGGAGGTGAAGAGCCCGGTAAACAGGTGCTCGCCCACCACCTGCCGCTTGTCGTTGAAGATCTTCACCGCGATCGTGTCCATGTGCACGGGGCGGTGCACCGTGGCGCGGTGGTTGGCCTTGGTGATGCGCAGCAGCTCGTGCTGGTGCAGGAAGGTGCGCACGTCCGCCGGCAGGCGCCCCAGGTTCCGCAGCCCTTCGAAGATGCGGTAGTCGGGGTCGCGCAGCACGCCCAGGCCGGCATCCGGATCGATGTGGGCGATGGCGTCGTCGCCTTCGCCCTCGAAGGTGTAGCGGCGGTAGCCCAGAAAGGTGTAGTTGTCGGCGTTCGCCCATTCGAGGAAGGCGAGGGTTTCGTCGATCTCGCCCTGGTTCAGGTCCGGCGGCGCGGTGCGCAGCTCGTCGATGAGCGCGCCCATCTTGTCGCGCATGGGCCGCCAGTCGCGCACGGCCGCGCGCACATCGGCGAGCACGCCCTCCAGGCGCCGGCGCACCTCGGGGAGCCGCTCGGGCGCCTGCTCGCTGATGGCGATCTGCATGAAGGACTCGCGCACGGGCTCGGCGTCGGCCGTGCGCCGTTCGGCGCCGCTGGCGTCCTCGCCCGGCACGGCGTCGCTGTCCGGCGCGTCGATGGCCGTCAGCCGCCCGTTGGTGCCGCGCGTGACCACGAACATCGGATGGATGACGAGGTGGACCTGCCCCTCGTACTCGCTGAGCTGCGAGGTGATGGAGTCCACCAGGAAGGGCATGTCGTCGGTGACCACCTCCACGATGGTGTGGGAGGTGCGGTACCCGTGCTCCTCGTGATCGGGGTTGTAGACGCGCACGCGCGCCTGGCCGGGCTGGCGCTGCTGGGCGAAGGCGTACATCGCCAGCGCGCGCCCGTAGAGGTTGTCGGGCTCGTCGTCCAGCAGGTCGTCGGGCGGCACGTGGCGGTAGAACTGCCGCACGAAGGCGTCGAGCCAGCGGGCCCGCTCGGCGTCGTTGCGATGGTGGACGCGCTCGACGACGCGCTCGATGAGGTCCTTCTTGAGCTGGTCGGTGCCCGTGGTCATGCGGTCTGGCCTCCCCGGCGACGTTTTTTGATCTGCTTGATCGGGCTGGATGGGGCGGGCTGCTTTTTCCGATTGGGAAGGGTAGCGCGCATCGCGAGGCGAGAAAACGCCGCGCCGCGCGGTCAGCCCCAGTAGCGCCCACTCGCCCCCACCGCCACCACGATCAGGCCCAGGGTCAGGTTGATCGCCACCATCACGCGGATGCGCTCGATCGCGGCCTTGGCGCTCGCCGGGTCGCCGCCGTCCACGCCCGCCTTGAAGCGCCGCCAGGGGCCGAAGAAGACGTAGGCGAAGATCGCCGTCATCACCCACGCCAGCAGGTGCATGAGGTGCACGTGCATCCCCGCGCCGGCGAAGCCGCCGAAGCCCTGGAAGAGCACGTAGTAGCCGCTCGCCAGGAGCACGGCGATGCTGACCCAGACCACGGGGAAGAAGCGCGCGAAGGTGCCGCGCCACAGCGCCTGCCGCGCGGGCGGCTCCAGCGCGCCCAGGGCCGGGCGCACGAAGGCGTAGGCGAAGGCCATGCCGCCGACCCAGACGACGGCGGCGAGCGCGTGCAGGGCAAGCGCGAGGGCGATGTCGGGCATGGCGGTTCCTCCGGCTTTAGAGCAGATCGCCGTAAAGCGGTATCACCTTATTCAGGGTGTCACGCCCACACCACCGTGGCCGGACTTTATCTCGTGTCGCGCCCACACCCCGCGGCCGTCCCGGCGTGATTCCGCTTGCTCGTGCGTGGACAGCCACCAGGCTCCCGCGCCGCAGGCGCGGAATCTGCTCGCACAGGAAAAACAGGAACCTAGCGTGAGGTTTCCAGCTTTCTCGGCAAATACGATTTCATGCACGATGCTCTACGGTTGCGGGCGCGGCGCGCAACGGGGCAGACGCGATCCCACCACCGACACGGCCACGGACCAAGCCCGCCATGCCGCCGCGCCGAGCCGCCCGCGCCGCCGCCCTCGCCTGCGCCCTGACCACCGCCGCCGCGCCGGTGCCCGCCGCCGAGACCTGCACCCGCCGCCCGCTCGTGGACGCGGCGGGCGGCGCGCCGGTGCGCGGGGTGGAAGATCTCGCGCACGATCCCGCGACCGGCCGCCTCTACCTCTCCGCCTACGACCGCTGGGCCGTGGCCGACGCCACGGACGCGGGCGAGCGCCCGCCGGACGGCGGCATCTACGCGGTGTCGGCGGCCGCGCTGCGCGCGGGCGACGGCAAGCTGCGCATCCGCAAGCTGACGGGCCAATTGGACGGCGCCTTCCACCCCCACGGCATCGGCTTCGCGCGCCAGGGCGGCAAAGCGCGGCTGTTCGCGGTGAACCACGCCTGGGGCAAGGCCGGCGGCGGCTGGCGCAAGCGCTTCCGGCTGGCGGTCCTGGAACCGACCGGCGACAGCCTGACCCGCGTGGCCAGCCTGCGCGATCCGGCGCTGTGCCGCGCCAACGACGTCGCCGCGCGCTCGCCGACCACGGCCTTCGTCACGCGCGACCACGGCGCCTGCCGGGGGTTCGGGCGCTGGCTGGAGATGACGCTGGGCCTGGACCGGGCGAAGCTGCTGCGCGTAGAGCTGACAAACGAGCCGCGCATCCGAACGGTGGCCGACGAGCTGGCCATGGCGAACGGCGTGACGCTCGGGCCGGACGGCGCGCGGCTGGCGGTGGCGGAAACGCGCGGCGAGCGGATTCGCATCTACGACGCCGAGGCCGTGCACGCCGGGCCGGTGGCGACGCACCCCCTGCCCGGCGGGCCGGACAACCTGACCTGGAGCGAATCGGGGCCGATTCTGGCGGCCGTGCACGATTCGCTGACGGCGACGGGGATGGCGCGCTACCGCGTTTTTGGCCACCGGCGCGCGGGCAGCCACGTGGTCGCCGTCGACCCTGCGACGGGCGGCACGCAAACCCTGGTGCGCGACCGCACGGGCACGCGCCTGAACATGGCGACGGCGGCGATTCGCACGCACGGCAGACTGATCGCGGCGGGCCTGCTGGACGACGCGCTGCTGGTCTGCCGGGAAAACGACGGGGATACGTAAACGACGGGGGACCATAAAAGAACCCCCGGGCCTTGCTCGGCCCGGGGGTTCACAAGCTGGAGCGGGCGATGGGATTCGAACCCACGACCTTCTGCATGGCAAGCAGACGCTCTAGCCCCTGAGCTACGCCCGCAGCGATGTCGCGGCGGTCGCCGCCCCAGCACGTCCAGACATGTACGGATGTCGGCGGGCCGACGCAAGGGGTTTTTTCCAAGCGATCGCACGCGCTCATCCGGCCGGCTTGACGCCGCGCGGCCGCGCGGCGATCACCCGGCCAACGCAACCGCACAGCGGAGGGGAGCGCGCAATGAGCGAGGACGGCGGCATTCAACTCGTGGACGGCGGCAGCCCGGCGACGCCGGACGACCTCTTCCGCCGGCTCGACGAGCTGGGGATCGTGGTCAACACCGTGGAGCACCCGCCCGTGGTCACGGTGGACCAGGCCAAGGAGCTGCGCGGCAAGCTGGAGGGCGGCCACACCAAGAACCTCTTCCTGCGCGACAAGAAGGGGCGCATGTGGCTCGTCGTCTGCCTGGAGGACCGCGAGGTGGACCTCAAGTGGCTGCAGGAGCAGCTCGGCGCCGGGCGGCTGTCCTTCGGCAGCGCCGACCGCCTGGGCCGCTACCTGGGCGTGATTCCGGGCGCGGTGACGCCCTTCGCCGCCATCAACGACACCACCCAGGCCGTGCAGGTCGTGCTCGACCGCGGCATGATGGACACCTACGCCGCGCTCAACTTCCACCCGCTCGACAACACCATGACCACGACCATCGCCGCGCGCGACCTGATCACCTTCCTGGAGGCCATCGGCCACGCGCCGGGCACCATCGATTTCGACGCGGGCGGCGCGGCGACGGGCGGCTGACGCCGGGCCTTTCACGGCCTTGTCACCACGCAGCCGCGCAGCCATTTCCCAAGGGCCGGCGGCGGAGGCGCCGCCCGAGCCCGGCACGCCAGCGACACACGGGACGGCACATCATGAACGAGTCGCTCATCGGTCAGGCCCAGCAGGGCGGCGGAAACGCACCGGCCGACGTCGTCAAGGACACCGACCAGACCAACTTCGCGCGGGACGTCATCGAAGGCTCGATGCAGCGGCCCGTGATCGTGGACTTCTGGGCGCCCTGGTGCGGCCCCTGCAAGACCCTCGGTCCCCTGCTGGAGAAGGTCGTCCAGGAGCAGAACGGTAAGGTTCAGCTGGTCAAGCTGAACGTCGACGAGAACGCCGAGCTGGCCCAGCAGCTGCGCATCCAGTCCCTGCCCACCGTCTACGCCTTCTACCAGGGCCGGCCGCTCGACGGCTTCCAGGGCGCGCAGCAGGAATCCGGCGTGCGCCAGTTCGTCGAGGAGGTCGCCAAGGCCGCCGGCGGCTCCGAGGAGGAGCAGCGCCAGGCCATCGAGCAGGCGCTGCAGCAGGCCCAGGGCGCGCTCGACGCGGGCGAGGCCGCCACGGCGCAGAGCCTCTACCACCAGGTGCTGGACCGCGACGAGCAGAACGAGCAGGCGCTGGCGGGCCTGATCCGCTGCCACCTCGCCAACGGCGACGTCACCGGCGCGCGCGAGCTGTTCGACGCGCTCACCGAGGAGGTCCAGGCGAAGCCCGAGCTGGATTCCGCCCGCGCGGCCATCGAGCTGGCCGAACAGTCCGCCGGCACGGGCGAGATCGGCGAGCTGGAGCAGCGCATCGCCGCCGATCCGGCCGATCTGCAGGCGCGCTACGACCTGGCCATGGCCTACAACGCCGCCGGCCGGCGCGAGGACGCCTGTGACCAGCTGCTTGAGATCATCAAGCGCGACCGCCACTGGGAAGACGAGGCCGCGCGCACCCAACTCGTGAAGTTCTTCGAGGCGTGGGGCGCACAGGACCCCGTCACCAAGAGCGCGCGGCGCCGCCTGTCGTCGATCCTGTTCGCATGAGCGAAGACACCAATCCCTTCGACCCGCGGCCCGACGAGCTGCCGGCCACCCTGCCGATCTTTCCGCTGCCCGGCGTGCTGCTGCTGCCGGGCGGCCGGCTGCCGCTCAATGTCTTCGAGCCGCGCTACCTCAGCCTCGTGCGCACGGCGCTGGCCGAATCGCGCATGATCGGGATGGTCCAACCCGCCGATGAGGATTGCCCCGAGCGCGCCGCGTTCGAGTGCCTGCCGCCCGAGGAGGCCGGCGGCGAAGGGGACCCCGACGCGGACCCGGGCAGCGGGCCCGTCTACCGCGTTGGCTGCGCGGGGCGCATCGTCTCCTTCAGCGAGACCAAGGACGGGCGTTTCCTGATCACGCTGCGCGGCGTGACGCGCTTCCGCATCGAGCGCGAATACCCCACCCGCGGCGGCGTGCGCCGGGTCGTGCCGGCCTTCGACCGCTACCTGGCCGATCTCAAGCCGCAGCAGCCGAAGTTCGACCGCGTGCGGCTGCTGGAGGCGCTGGCGGGGTACTTCGAGCAGCAGGGCATCGAGGCGGACTGGGACGCCATCCAGCAGGCGCCCGACTGCCACCTCGTCACCTCGCTGGCGATGGTGTGCCCCTTCTCCTCGGGCGAAAAGCAGACCCTGCTGGAAGCGCCCGACATCACGATGCGCGCGCAGGCGATGACAAGCATGCTGGAAATGGCGATCCTGGGCGGCAACCAGTACGACATCGCCCCGTCGCGCCATTGAGCGGCGCGAGAGGCGAAGACACGCGCCCCGGAGACCCACGCCCCATGAGCACCGAGATCGACCGCAAGCTGCTGGACATTCTGGTCTGCCCCGTCACCAAGGCGGAGCTGGAATACGACCGCGACAACCAGGAGCTGATCAGCCGCGCGGCGGGCCTCGCCTACCCCATCCGCGACGGCATCCCCATCATGCTGCCGGACGAGGCCCGCCAGCTCGACGCGTGAGGCCGCGATGAGCGACGAGGACAACGCCGCCACCCGCTACGGCACCCAGCACTGGCCGCTGGAAATCCACTACGACAGTGACAGCAAGACGCTGCGCGTGGATTTCGACGACGGCCGAAGCTTCACCTACCCCGCCGAGTTCCTGCGCGTGCACAGCCCCTCGGCGGAGGTGCAGGGCCACAGCCCCGACCAGCGCCAGACCGTGCCGGGGCGCAAGCATGTCGGCATCATGGCCGTGGAGCCGGTGGGCAACTACGCCGTGCGCCTGCGCTTCGACGACCTGCACGACACCGGCATCTATTCCTGGGCCTACCTGCGCAAGCTGGGCGAGCAGCAGGACACGCTGTGGCAGCAGTACCTGGCCGAGCTGGAAAACCAGGGCCTTTCGCGCGAGCCCCAGCGCCGCGGCTGACCCGGCGGTTACAGCAACATTCCGGCTTCGACCGCGCCCCACACCATCGCGGCCGTGACACCGAGCGACACCGTGGCCGCGGCCAGCGCGAGCGCGAGCAGCACGCCGTCCTCCTCCAGAAACGCCAGCGCCAGCAGCCCGATGGCGAACACGGGCAGGACGTGGCTGAACGGCAGCGGCGCGAGCATGGTCGCGGCCAGCAGCAGCACCACAAGGCCGATGCCGCGCTTGGTCGCGCCGAAGGGCGTGCGCCAGCGCGGGCGCACGAGGCGTTCCATGCGCTCCAGCGCCGGGGCCAGTCGCGCCACCAGCCGCGTGAAACGCGGGGCCGACAGCGGGCGCGCGGCGATGCGCCGGGGCAGCCGGGGCACCTCGCGCCCCAGCAGCATCTGCACGGCCGGGACGGTGAGCAGCAGCCCCATGACCGGCGACGCGCCCGGCAGCAGCCCGATCAGCGCCACCAGCAGCAGCACGATGCCGAAGGAGCGATCACCCAGGCGCGTCACGATCCAGGCCAGGGTCACGGTGTCCGCCGGGGCGTCGTGCATCAGCCGGCGCAGGATCGCCGAGGTGGGCACGCGCGCCGCTCGGCCCGCCTCGGCGTCTGGAAGATCGCGCTGCACACTGGCTTCCGCTCAGGCCCTCAGACCGGGCGCGCTCAGGCCCGCCGGTCCGAGGTCATCCGCATGACGAGGATCAGGTTGTTGGCGGGCATCTCGACGACCTCGTCCAGGGCGACGCCGTGGCGCTGGGCGTCGCCCGCGACCTCGGCGACGTCGCGGATGCCCCACTCCGGGTTCTTGCTGCGCAACTGCGCGTCGAACTTGGCGTTGCTCTCGCTGGTGTGGGCGCCGTCGCGCGTGAACGGGCCATAGACGACCACGGGCGCGCCGGGCGGCAGGATGCGGGCGCAGCCGGCGAACAGCCCCTGCGTGGCCGCCCACGGCGAGATGTGCAGCAGGTTGATGCAGACGAGGGCGTCCGCGCGCTCGACCGGCCAAGTATCGGCGCTGACGTCCAGGTCCAGCGGCTCGGCGACGTTGGCGACGCCCTCGGCCGCGGCGTGGGCGGCGATGGAGGCGCGCATGCCCGGCTCGGGGTCGCTGGGCAGCCAGGTCACGCCCGGCAGCGCGGCGGCGAAGGCGACGGCGTGCTCGCCCGTGCCGGCGGCGATTTCCAGCACGGTGCCGGTCGTCGGCAGCACCCGCACCAGCACCTCGCGGATGGGCTCGCGGTTGCGCAGCGCGGCCGGCGCGGAACGGCGCGCGTCCTCGGCTTCGGTGAACCCCGGCTTGCTGTCGGCGCTCTGGTAAACGTTGGAGCTCACGACCATCTCCCTCGCTGCGGCGGGCGCAAAGGCGCAGCCCACCTATGGTTGCCGGCCATCAAAACCGCGTGCTAGATCGCATCGGTGCGGGCGCCAGGGAAAACCGGGTGCGCGCTCTCGTGCAACCGGTTCGATCGGCCCGGCCGCGTGCAACCGCGACGCGGCGGCTGGAGCGAGCGCATGTTCGACAAGATCAAGGCCATCTTCACCGATCCGGCCGGTCCGGCGCGCGGCGAAGGCATCCGCTTCGACCCCCTGCAGCACGCCGTGGCGGCGCTGCTGGTCGAGGCCGCGCGCATGGACGACCACTTCGACGCCGACGAACACGCCACGGTCGCGCGCCATCTGCGTGAGCGCTTCGAACTGGACGAAGCCACGGCCGAACATCTGGTCGAAACGGCGGAGGCCGAGGCCGACCGCGCGGTGGAAGTCTACAGCTTCACCCGCACGGTGAAGGACAACGTGGACCACGACGAGCGCGTGGCGATCCTGCAGATGCTGTGGGAGGTCGCCTACAGCGACGGCGAACTGCACGACTACGAGGCCAACCTGATGCGCCGGCTGACGGGACTGCTCCACGTCAGCGACCAGGAGAACGGCCAGGCGCGCAAGGCGGCGCTGGCGCGGCTGGGGCTTACCGGCTGAGGCGCGCCCCGCCCGCCGTGGCGGTCGTCCGGGCCGCCGTGATAGAGGAACGGATACCGCGATGACCTACGTTGTCACTGAATCCTGCATCAAGTGCAAGTATACGGACTGCGTCGAGGTGTGCCCCGTGGACTGCTTCTACGAGGGCAAGAACATGCTCGTCATCCACCCCGACGAGTGCATCGATTGCGGCGTGTGCGAGCCGGAGTGCCCGCCGGAAGCCATTCTGCCCGACACCGATCCCGAAGCGGAGAAGTGGCTGGACCTGAACACGCAGTACAGCGAGCAGTGGCCGAACATCACGCGCAAGAAGGACGCGCCCACCGACGCGGAAAGCCACCAGGGCGAGGACGACAAGTACAACAAGTACTTCACCCCCGAGCCCGGCAGCGGCGACGACTGAGCCGCGGACACCTTCGCCCGGCCCGCCGGCCCCGTGCAATCCGGTGCAGTGCGGCTCCGCACGCACGAGGTCAAGTCGCAGCCGGGCAGAGACATGTCGCGGATTGGCAAAGGCGAGCGTCCCGGCAGGCGCATAGCAGGGCTGCGGCACACACGCCAGCGCCAAAACGCCCGTAACGCGGGGCTCGTTCCGGGGTTGAAACGGCGTACCCCGCAGGCAAAAGCATTGCCTGCAACGGAATCGTCATGTATTTTCCCAATTGGTTGCTGAGCGGCGAACGCCGGACCCCCGGCGCTGATTGGACACGCGCCTGAAATCGCCTCTCCCGGCACCTCCGGCAACCAGTCGGCTCGTCTCCCGGGCCGGCGCGCTACGCCGCGTAGCTCACTGGGTGTTGAAATGGTCCCGCTGCCGTGGGCGGCGGGAATGGTTTGTTGATGGACATGAAACGCCGGCGATGAGCGCCGGTGCGCGCGAGCAAGAGGGCGGGAAGCGAGATGGCCGAGATGGCGACGGCAGAGCAGCAGTTCGCGGTTTCCGAGGGCGATTACGTCGTTTACCCGGCCCACGGCGTCGGCAAGGTCCAGGGCGTGGAGACCCAGGAAATCTCGGGCATGAGCCTGGAGCTCATCGTGATCCGCTTCGACCAGGACCGGATGACGGTGCGCCTGCCCGTGACCAAGGCGAATGCGGCCGGGCTGCGCAAGCTGTCCAGCCGCAACGTGATGGACAGCGCGATCAGCACGCTCAAGACGCGCAGCCGCGCCAAGAAGACGATGTGGAGCCGGCGCGCGCAGGAGTACGAGACCAAGATCAGTTCCGGCGATCCGGTCGCCATCGCGGAGGTCGTCCGCGACCTTTACCGCGGCGAGGATCAGGGCGAGCAGTCCTACAGCGAGCGCCAGATGTACCAGTCGGCGCTGCAGCGCCTCGCCCGCGAGTACGCCGCGATGGAGGGCACGGACGAAGAGAACGCGGCCTATCAGCTGGAGGCGATCATCCGCGCCAAGCGCGGGCAGACGACGGCGTCCGCCTGACTCACGTTTTCATCCTCTCCCTGTTGGTGCGCACGTTCCTGCCGGCCGCCCGGGCCCACCGGACGGCCGGCTTTTTTATGCGCCGGGTCCCGGCGCCACCAGCTTCACCTTCTCGCCCGGCGACAGCGTGTCGCCCGGCTGCAGGCCGTTGAGCACGCGGAAGCGTTCCAGCTTGAAGTCCGGATAGGGCATGCGCTCGGCGAGGCTTTCCACGGTTTCGCCCTCGCGGACCGTGTGAACCTGGATGCGCTTGGGCTTGAGCTCGGCGGCTTCCGCGTCCGTCAGCTTGCGGAAGGAGTGGGTCGTGCGCCGGAAATCTTCGTTGAAGCGCCCCGTCAGCTCCGGCGGCGTGAGGAAGAGGAAGCGGTAGATCTGCGTGGGCGAATAGCGGATGGCGACGAAGCGGGCGTCGCGCGTGCCCTGTTGCGTGTTCACGCGTGTGCTGCCCGTGGCCGCCGGCATGCCGTTGACCGTGATCTCCTCCACGTCCGACAGCCGCCGCCCGGAGGTCCACTGGTTCTGAAGGTGGTCGACGGGGTCGCTGCTCGCTTTCGGCCCGCCGGAATCGAAAATGATGACGCTGTCCTCGGGGCCGAAGGCGAGCACGCGTTCGGCCGAATTGAACAGGCGGAATGCCTCGGGCACCTCGAAGGCGAGCTTCAGCTTCGGGTGCAGGAATTCGTGGCGGCGGATGAAGCCCTGTTCCGCCGTGTGCCCGTAGACCATGCCGTCCAGCTTGGAGAGGAAAACGTCACGCCCGACAATGGGGCTCTGGACGGGCTTCTTGTCCGCCGCCGCCATCGCCTCGCGCACGCGCTCGGGCGTGCGCGGATGCGTGGCGAGCAGGCTGAAACCGTCGCGCGGCTCGCGCCCCTGCAGCTTGGCGTCCAGCTCGCTTTTCGCCTGCATGCGCTCCAGCAGCTGCGCCATGCCGTCGGCCTGGAAGCCGCCGCGCGTGGCGTAGCGCACGCCCAGCTTGTCGGCCTCGAACTCCTGCTGGCGCGAGTAGCTCGACAGCGCCACGGCGCCCAGCACGTTCGCCGCCTGCGCGCCCGCGCGCCCCAGGAAGACCCCGGCCGCCACGCCGGCGACCTGGCCGAGCACGTTGCCGCCGTAGCGCGCGGCGCTGTGCCGGGCGGTCACGTGGCCGATCTCGTGGCCCAGCACACCCGCCAGCTGCGCCTCGTTCTCGGTGATCGCAAGCAGCCCGCGCGTGATGTAGATGTAGCCGCCCGGCAGGGCGAAGGCATTGGGCACGGGCGTGTCGAGCACGGTGAAGGTCCAGTCCTTGTCCGGCTCCTCCGAGGTCTGGGCCAGCAGCTCGCCGACGCTGGACACGTAGGTCGTCAGCGCGCGGTTCTCGTATTCGCCGCCGAACTGGCGCAGGATCTGCGGGTGCTGGCGGGCGCCGATCTTCTTCGCCTGGTCCGCGCCCATGCCGCCGGTGAAGATCGTCTCGCCGGTCGCGGGGGCGGTCGTGCACCCCGCGTTCGCCGCCAGCAGCGCCGCCGCGGCCAGCCCGGCGGCCGTGCGCCGGATCGTCCCCGTCATTTGCCGATCACCTCGATCTGTTCAGGATGCGAGACCTCGATCTGGGGGCCGTTGTAGGACTCGATCCAGCCCCGCACCCGGATGCGCCGCCCTTCCAGCCGCCGGGCCGTCAGGCCCGCCGCGTCGAAAGCGGCGCGCGCCTCGGGCGGAATTGTGACCGTGAAGTCGGTGCGCCAGTCACGCCCGAAATTGAGGTACACCCGGCGATCTACCACCTCCGCCCGGCGCACGCGCGCCTCGACGATCTGCCAGCTTCCCACCGCCTCGTGCGTGCCGGCGCGCGAGCGCACGCGGTAGCGGTCCAGGGCCCACAGGCCGCGGTCCGCCCGGCGCGCTTGCTGTTCCAGGCGCAACAGCCGGTCCACCAGCGCGGTGTTGTCGGCGAAACTGTACACGCGTGCGGCGCCGCGGCGCACCAGTTCGCCTTGCAGCCAGGTGCCGTCGCGAAGATACAGATGGGCGAGGTAGCGGCCGTGGCGGTCGCGCCGCCGCCCGCCGTAGCCCAGGTGCACGCGCGCACCGGCCGCCAGGTCCACCAGCGCCCGGCGAGCTTGGCGGGCGTGGGGTTGTGCGGGCACGTCCGCTTGACCGGGGTTGAGTTCGGGGGCCTGAATGCCGACGAGGCGGATGCTCCGCCCGTCGGCGAGGTGGACGGTGTCGCCGTCGATCACCTCGGCCACGCGCCCCGTGCCGCCGTCGGCGAGCGCGGCCGGCAGGTCCGCCGCCTTCGCGGCCGGCCCGGTGAGCACGAGGATGGCGGCGAGCGCGGCGAGCCGGACACGGCGGCGGCGGACGGCGGCGGACATGCGCGGCCTCTTGGCTCTGCTTCGGGAGACGGCGATGACGCCCCGGATGCGCGACCTCTACCCGCCGGTCAGGGCCGCGCGCAGCGGCACCCTCCGCGTCGATGCCACGCACACGCTGTATTGGGAAGAGGCGGGGCGGCCCGACGGCACACCGGCGGTGTATCTGCACGGCGGGCCGGGGGCGGGCGTGGCCCCGGACCATCGCCGCTTCTTCGACCCGGACGCCTACCGCATCGTGCTGTTCGACCAGCGCGGTGCGGGGCGCTCGACCCCACTGGGGGAGACGCGCGCCAACACCACTGCCCACCTCGTCGCCGACATCGAGCGCCTGCGCGCACACCTGGGGATCGAGCGCTGGCTGGTGTTCGGCGGCTCCTGGGGCGCGACGCTGGCGCTGGCCTACGCCCAGGCCCATCCGGATCGCGTGCGCGCGCTGGTCGTGCGCGGCATCTTCCTGGGGCGGGCGCACGAGATCGATTGGTTTCTCAACGGCATCCGCATGGTGTTTCCGGAGGTCTGGCAGCGGTTTGCGGACTTCATCCCGGCGGCCGAGCGCGGCGACCTGCTGACGGCCTATCACCGCCGCCTGATGGACCCCGACCCGAGCGTGCACATGCCCGCCGCGCGCGCCTGGGCCGGGTACGAGGCGGCGTGCTCCACCCTGCTGCCGAGCCCGGACACTGTGGCCGCGTTCACGCGCGACCGTCTGGCGCTTGCCCTGGCGCGGCTGGAAGCGCACTACTTCGCCAACGGCGCGTTCCTGGACGAGAGGCAATTGCTGGACGGCATGGCCGCCATCCGCGATCTGCCCGGCGCGATCGTCCAGGGCCGCTACGACATGGTGTGCCCCATGGCGACGGCGCACCAACTGCACCGCGCTTGGCCCGCCGCCAGCTTCACCGTGGTGCCGGACGCCGGCCATTCCGCCATGGAGCCGGGCACGCGCCGTGCGCTCGTGGCGGCGACCGACGGCTTTCGGTATGTGCCCTGACCCGCTTCTGGTCCACGCGGGCGCGGCGTGCTACAAACCGGATGCGTGCGCTGGCCGCCCGTGTCCCCGTAGCTCAGCAGGATAGAGCGGCTGCCTCCTAAGCAGCAGGTCGTAGGTTCGAGTCCTACCGGGGACACCAGCCTCATCACTTCTTCGGCGTCCCAGCCTCACCATTCCTTGGGGGCCGGCGTCAGGCGCAAGACGCGGCCGTCGGGCGCGTCGGTGAGGAGGTAGAGGCTGCCGTCCGGCCCCTGGTCGACGGCGCGGATGCGCTCGTCCACGTCTTCCAGCAGCCGCTCCTCGTGGATGATGCGGCCCTGCTCGACGTCGAGGCGCACCAGCATGCGGAAGGCGAGCGCGCCGACGAAGAGGTCGCCCGTCCACGCCGGCACCTTGTCCGAGGTGTAGAAGTCCATGCCGGAGGGCGCGATCGAGGGGTCCCAGTAGTAGATGGGCTGTTCGAAGCCGGCCTTCTTTGTCCCCTCGCCGAACTGACCGCCGCCGTAGTCCTCGCCGTAGTGGATCGTGGGCCAGCCGTAGTTCTTCCCCGCTTCGGGGATGTTGACCTCGTCGCCGCCCTGGGCCGCGTGCTCGTGGATCCAGAGCTTTTGGCTGTCCGGGTGCAGCGCCGCGCCCTGGGCGTTGCGGTGGCCGTAGGACCAGACCTCCGGCAGCCGTCCCTCGACCCCGACGAAGGGGTTGTCGCGCGGGATGCCGCCGTCGGGCCGGATGCGGATCACCTGGGCGCGGTTGATGGTCAGGTTCTGAGCGCGCTCGCGCTCGGCGCGGTCGCCGATGGTGATGAAGAGCGTGCCGTCCGGCTTGAACACCAGCCGCGAGCCGAAGTGCCGCCCGCCGCGCGTCTTGGGCTGCTGGCGGAAGATCACCTCCACGTCCCTGAGCGCCAGCGCGTCGAGGTCGAGCCTCGCGCGCGCCACGGCCGTGCCGGCGCCGCCCTCGCCCGGCTCGGCGTAGGAGAAGTAGATGCGCTTGGTTTCCGCGTGGTCCGGGCCGAGGATGACGTCGAGCAGTCCGCCCTGGCCGGACGCGTAGACCTCGGGCACGCCCGAAACCGGTTCGGAAACGCCACCGTCCCGGTCCACCACGCGCAAGCGGCCCGGCCGCTCCGTCACCAGCATGCGGCCGTCGGGCAGGAAGGCCAGGCCCCACGGGTGTTCGAGGCCGTCGGCCACGGTTTCCAGCTCAAGCGTGGCCTGCTCGCTTTCGAAGCTCTGCGCGGCCGGCGCGGGCTGCGGGAGCGTGACCGCGGCGACCAGGGCCGCGGTCGCGGTGCCGACAAGCATGAAACGGATCATGGCGTTTCCTCTTCCGGCTGGTTGGCGGAGGCGGGGTGGTTGCCCGGCCGGCGCGGCGTGAAGGGCGGCGGCGCGTCGGGCGCCTCCGCAAGCGCGGCCACGCGGTCGTGGTGCGGGGACAATTCGCACACGGGGTCGGTGGCGGCGGGATCGCCGGTAAGCGCGAAGGCCTGGCAGCGGCAGCCGCCGAAATCCACCTCGCGGCGCTCGCACGAGCGGCACGGCTCCGGCATCCAGGCCGTCCCCCGGAAGCGCTCGAAATCGGCGCCGTGCGCCCAGATGGCCGCGAGCGGTTTGTCGGTCAGGCGCTCGCCCGTCGTGCCGGGCAGCTCGGCGGCGGCGTGGCAGGGCAGCACGGTGCCGTCGGGCGCCACGGTGATGAAGCGCCGCCCCCAGCCGCCCATGCAGGCCTTGGGGCGGCTGGCGTGGTAGTCGGGGGTGACGTAGTCGATCGCCATGCGGCCGGCCCAGCGCTCGCGCGCCGCGGCCACGGCGCGATCGGCGAAATCGACCTGCGCCCGCGTGGGCATGAGCGCCGCCCGGTTGGCGAGCGCCCAGCCGTGGTACTGCGTGTGCGCGACCTCCAGGCGCGCGGCGCCCATCGCCGCGGCTTCGTCGATGATCGCGGGCAGGTTGTCCAGGTTCCGGCGGTGGAGCACGGCATTCACCGTCAGCGGCAGCCCGGCCGCGCGGATGTGCTCGGCGGCGGCGCGCTTGGCGGCGTGGCCGCCCGCGTGGCCGCCGATGCGGTCGGCGGTGGCGGGGTCGGCGTCCTGAATGGAGAGCTGCACGTGTTCCAGCCCCGCCTCGGCCAGCGTGCGCACCCGCGCCGCGTCCAGCAGCACGCCCGAGGTGATGAGGTTGGTGTAGATGCCATGCGCGCGGGCGCGGGCCGTGATGGCTTCCAGATCGCGGCGGGCGACGGGCTCGCCGCCGGAAAGGTGAATCTGCAGCACGCCCAGCGCCGCCGCTTCGTCGAGGGCGCGCAGCCAGGTGTCCGGGTCCAGCTCCCGGCTCGCCCGCGCCAGCTCCAGCGGGTTGGAGCAGTAGGGACAGGCCAGCGGGCAGCGGTGCGTCAGCTCCGCCAGCAGGCCGAGGGGCGGGCCGGGCGCGCTCATGCCGCGATCACCCCCTTGTCCGCCAGATCGGCGAGCAGCGCCAGGACATCGCGCTCGATCGTCGCCGCATCGGCGTCGTAGCTCGCCGCCAGCACCGCCGCCACGTCCGCCACGCTGCGCGCGCCGTCCAGCAGCTCCAGCACCTCGACGGCGACGGCATCGGGCGTGAACACCCGCTCGGGCGCCAGCAGCACCGTGCCGCCGCGCGCGCGGCTGTGCTGAAGGCGCACGCCCGCCGCCAAGCGCGGCACGCTCGCGCGGGTGAGCCCGGCGCTCACGCGTCCTCCGGCACGAAGGCGCCGGGCGGCACGTGGCCCGGCGCGACGTAGGCGTGGTGCAGCGCGTCCAGCATGGCCCAGAGCACGTCGCACTTGAACGCCAGCGCGGCGATGGCCGCGGACTGCTGCTCGGGCGTGCGCGCGTGCTCGCACACCCAGTCCAGGGCGTGCTCGGCGTCGCGCGGCGCCTGGGTCAGGCGCGGGGTGAAGTAGGCGAGCGTGGCCTCGGAGACGAAGGAATAGTTCGCCAGCATGCCGTGGACGCGCTGGGAGATGATCTGGGGCGCGAACAGCTCCGTCAGCGAGGAGGCGATGGCTTCCACCAGCGAGCGCTCGGCGACGAAGCGCACATAGGCCTCGCAGGCGAAGCGGGTGGCGGGCAGGGCCTGCTGCTGGCCGCGCACCGTGGCCGCGTCGAGGCCCAGGTCGGTGGCCAGCGCGAGCCAGCGGTCCACCCCGCCCTCGCCCGGCCCGTCCCCGTCGTGGTCGGCGAGGCGGCGGCGCCATTCGCGGCGCAGCGCGGGGTCGTCGCAGCGCGCGATCAGGGCGGCGTCCTTGCGCGGGATGGCGGCCTGGTAGCAGTAGCGGTTGAGCGCCCAGGCCTGCACCTGCCCCTTCGTCAGCTCGCCGCCGTGCAGCAGGTGGTGGAAGGGGTGATGGCTGTGGTAGCGCGCCTCACCCACCGCGCGCAGCGCCGCCGCCAGGCCGTCGGGCGTCAGCGCCGTCCCCTCGGCGGCGGGATCGGGCAGCGGCTCGCCCCGGATCATGCCGCCACCTCCAGGCCGTCGAACGCGACCGTCCAGCCCGCCGCCTCGACCTCGGCGCGCTCGGGCGTGTCGGCGCGGATCATGGGGTTGGAATTGTTGACGTGAACGTAGACGCGCCGGCGCACCTTCACGTCCGCCAGCGCCGCCATGCTGCCGCCCGGCCCGGCGACGGGCACGTGCCCCATGCGCGCCCCCGTCTTGGCGCCCAGGCCCGCGCGGATCAGCTCGTCGTCGCGGTAGAGCGTGCCGTCGAAAAAGAGCGCCTCGGCCCCCGCGACGCGCCGCGTCACGCGCTGGTCCACCGCTGCGCAGCCGGGGATGTAGACCATGCGCCGCCCATCCGCGTCGGCCACCGCGAGGCCGATCGTGTCGCCGGGCGACCCGGCCAGGGCCGCCGGGTCGTCGCCCGTTTCCAGGTAGCGCGCCACCTTCCCCGGCACGGCGAAGGCCGTCAGCCACAGGCCGATGCCCGCGCCCTCGGCGTCGTGTACGGGCGTCGTGGCCTCCAGGGGAAGCTCGCGGCGGGACACCGTGGCGCGGTCCAGCACCTCGAACACCGGGCTGCCGGTCAGCGCGGCGTGCGCCCGCGCCGTGCCGTAGAGCGCCAGCGGCTGGCTCTCGCGCAGCGTCAGCAGCCCGGCGAGGTGGTCGACGTCGGCGTTGGTCACGGCCACGGCGGCGATGGGCGAGCCGCGCGGCGCGCTGCGCGGGTGCAGGGCCGGTGTGGTCAGGATCTGCTGGCGCAGGTCGGGCGAGGCGTTGAGCAACAGCCAGCGCCGCTCGTCCGCGGTGACGGCGAGCGCCGACTGCGTGCGCGGCACGGCGTCGGGATCGCCCCGCCACGCCCGCGCACAATTGCCACACCCGCAGTTCCACTGCGGAAAGCCGCCACCGGCGGCCGAGCCCAGGACGATCGCGCGCATGGCGCCGAGGTGCGGCCGGCTGCGCTAGCGGTCGCGCTCGGCGCAGATGTAGGCGTTGATCTCCATGCCCGCGGGGATCTCGCGCACCGTGGGCGCCGTCCAGGTCTTCGCCGGGGGCGGGGTCGGGATGGACTCGCGCTGAGCGGTCATGGGCGTCACCTCGCGCCGTGGTGGTTCGACCGGGAAGTTTGGACCACGAGGCCCGGCCGGTAAAGCCGGGGCCGATTCACCGCCGGAAAGCCGTGACCGCCGCCAGCCCCGTCGCCGCGGCGGCGAAGGCCGCCGTGACCGCGCGCGCCGTGACGGGGTCGAGCTGGCGGTAGCCCAAAAGCGCCCAGCGCAGCTCGTCCAGGGCGTAGGTGACCGGATTGACGTGGACGAGGGCCGTCAGCCAGCCGGGCAGCTCGGCCGCCGCCGTCCCGGCCGGCGGGGTCAGGGGAAAGATCGAGCCCGCCAGGAAGAAGGCCGGCAGGATCAGGGTGTTGGCGAAGACGCCGAAGCCCACGACGCTGCGCATGCGCGCCGCCAGCGCCAGGGCGAGCGCGGCGAAGGCCACCGCCAGCGCCGCCATGGGCAGCAGCGCCGCCAGCACCCCGCCCACGCTCGGCACCACGCCCACGACGGGCGCCAGCGCCAGCACGAGCAGGCCCTGCCCCACGGCCACGCTGGCGCCGCCGAGCAGCTTGCCCGTCATCACCGCCCATGCCGGCGCCGGGGACGCCAGCAGCTCGCGCAGGAAGCCGGCCTCGCGGTCCTGCACCGTCGCCAGGGCAGCCTGGGTCGCCGGGTAGAGGATGTTGAGCACGACCACAGCGGGCAGGACGTAGGCGGCGTAGCCCACGGGCGCCCCCGCGAAGCCCGCGCCCAGATAGGGCGCCAGCCCCAGCCCGAAGATGAGCACCCAGAGCACCGGCCGGCTCACCGCGCCCGCGAGCTGGCCGCGGTCGCGCGCCATGCGCAGCAGTTCGCGCAGCCACACCGCGTGGATCGCGGCGAGATCGGCGCGCAGCGTGGCGAGCGCGTCACGCATCCCGCTCTTCCGTCCCGCCCGTCAGGTGCAGGAAGGCATCCTCCAGCGTGGGCGGCGCCAGCTCCACGCCCGTCACCTGGGCGCGCGCGTCGGGATCGCTCAGCAGATCGGCCAGGTGGGCACAACGGTCGCCCGCTTGGACCCACAGCGTCGCGCCCGCGCGCCGGCGGGGAACCGTCAGGGCGTTCGCGGCGGCACTCGCGGCGTCGGCGTCGGCGAAGGTCAGGCGCAACGGCGGTGCGGGCGTGCGCGCCCGCAGCCCGCCCGGGGTGTCGAGCGCGCACAGCCGCCCGCGGTCGAGCACGGCGATCCGGTCCGCGTCCTCGGCCTCCTCGATCAGGTGGGTGGTCAGCAGCACGGCGACGGCGTCGCGGGCGCGCAGCTCGCCTACGAGCGCGCGCAGATCGCGGCGGCTGGCGGCGTCCAGGCCCGCCGTCGGCTCGTCCAGCACCAGCACGCGCGGGCCGTGGACGAGGGCGCGGGCGATCTCCAGCCGCCGCTTCAGCCCGCGCGAGAGCGCGCCCGCCCGCTCGTTGGCGCGCCCGGCGAGGTCGACGCGCGCCAGCGCGGCGTGGATGCGGTCGCCTCGCTCGCGGCGCGGCACGCCGTAGAGGCGCGCGTGGATAGCCAGGTTCTCCCGCAGGGTCAGGCGCTCGTCCACGGTGGGGTCCTGGAACACCAGCCCGAACTGGCGGCGCACCGCGCGCGGGGCGCGGCGGGCGTCGCGGCCGTAAACCGTCACCTCGCCGGCATCGGGCCGCAGCAGGGCGCAGACGGCGTTGACCAGCGTGGTCTTGCCGGCGCCGTTGCGGCCCAGCAGCGCCAGGAAGCCGCCCGCCGGCACGTCGAAGGAGACGCCGTCCAGCGCCGCCGCGCCGCCGTAGCCGTGGCGCAGGCCGCGCACCGCGATGGCCGGGGGCTCGCTCATCGCCGCCCGGCCCGGCGTCCGCGTGTCGCCTGAGTCGCCCGAAGCATGCCCCACCGCCTTTCACAACGCGCCCGCGTTTGGCAACGCCCGGCGCACTCACGCCGACGTGTTCGCGCGCCGGCCTTGACGCCCCGCGCGCGGCGGCCACCCTTACACGCTGCGGGCCGGTGACGGCATGCGCGCAGGAAACGAGGTTTGTGTGACGAAAACGTTGGGTGCGCGGCGTCGGCAGCGCGCCGTGCGAACGGGGCTGCTGGGCATCGCCGCGCTGATCGCCCCGGCCGCGCTGGCGCAGTCCGGCGCGGCGCCCGTTCAGGTCGAACCCGTCAAAACCCGTTCGATCGTGGAGCGCGTGGCCCTGTCCGGCACGGTGGCCGCGCCCAACACCGCCGAGGTGTCCGTCGCCATCGCCGGCAAGGTCGTGGCCGCCCCCACGACCGAGGGCGAGCGCGTCGAGGCGGGCGACACCCTGGTGAAGCTGGACCCGGAGCTGACGCGCCTGACGCTGGACGCGCGCGAGGCCGAGGTGCAGCAAGCCCGCGCCGAGCTGTCCGACGCCCGCCGCCGCCTGGAGACGACGCGCGAGTTGGCGGCCCGGAACAACGCGCCGCAGAACGAGGTGCGCAGCCTCGCCGACCAGGTGGCCGCGCGCGAGGCGGCGCTGGCCCACCGCCGCGCCCAGCGCGAGCGCGCCCGCGCGGAACTCGACCGCCACACCGTCACCGCCCCCTTCGCCGGGGTGGTCAGCCACAAGGCGGCGATGACGGGGGAATGGCTGGACCCCGGCGGCAGCGTGGTGGAACTCATCGGCCTGAAGCGCCTGCGCGTCGAGGTGCCGGTGCCTCAGCAGCACCACGGCAAGATCACCCCCGACACGCCCGTCAGCGTGCGCCTGGACGCCAAGCCCAACACCCGCTTCGGCGCGCGCGTGCTGCGCACCGTCCCCGTCAGCGATTCCCGGTCGCGCGCCTTCATGGCGCACCTGCGCCTGGCCGGCGACAGCGTGCCCATGAGCCCCGGCATGTCCGCGCGCGCCCACTTCGACCTCGCCACGGGCGAGCGCGGGCCCGTGATTCCGCGTGACGCCCTGATCCGCCATCCCGACGGCCGCGAGACGGTCTGGGTGCTCGACAAGGGCGAGCCGCCGACGGTGAGCGAGCGCGTCATCGACACCGGGCTGGCCTTCGACGGCCTGATCCACGTGCGCGAGGGCCTGAAATCCGGCGCGCGCGTCGTCGTCGAGGGCAACGAGGCCCTGACGCCGGGCCAGCGCGTGCGCGTCGTGCAGGCGGACAGCTAGGGCCCCGCGATGTTCGAGGGGCTGGTCCGGCGCGGAACGCTGGTCACGGTGGCGCTGCTCATCGTGTGCGTGCTCGGCATCGTCGCCGCCTTCCGCATCCCCGTGCAGATGATCCCCGACCTGGAGGTGCGCACGATCTCGGTGCGCACCTCCTGGCCCGGCGCCACGCCCCAGGACATCGAGCAGGAAATCCTGATCGAGCAGGAGGAGTACCTGCGCAACATTCCGGGGCTGGAAAAACTGGAGGCGACCGCGTCCAGCGGGCAGGCCAGCATCGAGCTGGAATTCCCCTACGACGTCGACATCACCCAGGCGATGATCCGGGTGAACAACGCGCTCAGCCAGGTGCCCAGCTATCCGGACAACGTGAACGAGCCCAGCGTCGACGCCACCTCGTTCTCGCAGAACTCCTTCATGTACTTCCGGGTGCAGCCCCTGGACGGCAACCCACGCGGGCTGGACCTGACGATGATGCGGGACTTCCTGGGCGATCACGTGCGCCCGCGCATGGAGTCCGTGCCCGGCGTGGCGGAAGCGGCCATCTGGGGCGGCAGCGAGCGCCGCATCCGCATCGACCTGGACCCCGCGCGCCTGACCGAGCGCTACCTCTCCGTCGCCGACGTGCGCGACGCCATCCGCGCGCGCAACCGCGACGTTTCCGGCGGCGACCTGGAGGCCGGCAAGCGCCGCTACCTGCTGCGCACCGTGGGCCGCTTTTCCGAGGTTCAGCAACTGGAGCAGCTGGTGCTGGCGCGGCGGGGCGACGCCATCACCCGGCTCGGCGAGGTGGCGGACATCGAGCTGTCCCACCGCGAGCCCGACCAGCGCTCCTGGGTCAACGGCGAGCCCTCGATCACCGTGGGCATCTACCGCCAGCCCGGCTCCAACGTGATGAAGATCAAGGACGGGCTGGTCGCCGCCATGGACGACATCAACCGCGAGGTTCTCAACCCCGCGGGCATGAAGATGCGCCTGACGGCCGACGACGTCACCTACGTCTCGGACTCGCTCACCAACGTCTGGCGCAACCTGGGCATCGGCGCTGTGCTGGCGCTGGGGGTGATGTTCCTCTTTCTGCGCTCCCCGCGCGCGACCTGGATCGCGGTGATGGGCGTGCCGGTGTGCGCCATCGCCGGCTTTCTGGGGCTGCTGGTCGCCGGGCGCACGGTCAACGTCATCTCGCTCGCCGGTATCGCCTTCGCCATCGGCATGACGCTCGACAACAGCATCGTCGTGCTGGAAAGCATCGAGCTGGAGCGCCGCAAGGGCCTGGACAAGGTGAAGGCCGCCGTGGCGGGCGTGCAGAAGGTGTGGCCGGCGGTGCTGGCCTCCACGCTGACGACCGTGCTGGTCTTCGTGCCCATCGTCTTCATCCAGGAAGAGGCCGGCCAACTCTATTCCGACATCGCCATCGCCGTCTCGGCGGCGATCCTGGCGTCGATGCTGGTGGCGATCACCGTGGTGCCGGCGGCCGCCGCGCGCTTCGACGTGCACGGCGGCAGCGGGCGGGGGCGCCTGGGCCCGGCGCTGGCGGCGGGCGTGGGCCGGCTGATCGCCACCTGGCCGCGCCGGCTGGCGGTGATGGCCGGCACCGTGGCGGCGAGCGCGGCCATCGTCGTCTTCCTGACGCCGCCGGCCTCCTACCTGCCGGAAGGCGAGGAGCCCAAGACCTTCGCCACGATGAACGCCCCGCCCGGCTACAACCTGGAGCGCATGACCGAGATCGCGCAGGAGATCGAAGCCGAGTTCCTGCCGCACGTGGGCGCGGACGGCGAGGCCTACGCCAAGGGCGAGACGGATATCCCGCCGCTCGCCTACCTCAGCCTCTCCGCCGAAGCCAGCAACATGCGCATCATCGCGGAGACGCAGGATCCCGGCCACATCCGGGCGCTGATGGACGCGATCACCGAGCGCTACGAGCAGTATCCGGGCATGCGCGCCTTCGCCGCACGCGGCTCCATCATCACCAGCAACGACGGCGGCACGCGCAGCGTCAACCTGGACGTCTCGGGCACCGACCTGCCCGCCATCTACCGCACCGCGCTGACGGCCTACCGCCGCGCGCAGGCCGTGTTCGACGACCCGCGCATCCAGGCCACCCCCTCGACGCTCTCGCTCTCCCAGCCGCTGGTGGAGGTGCGCCCCGACTGGAACCGCGCCGCCGAACTCGGCCTGGACGCGCGTGAGCTGGGCGCCGCCGTGGCGACGCTGGGCGACGGCGCCTACGCCGACGAATTCTTCCTGGGCGACGACAAGCTGGACATCTACCTGAACGCCGAGAACGGCCTGGCGGGCGGGCCGGACGCCCTTGACGACATGCCGGTGCACACGCGCAACGGCACCACGGTGCCGCTGGCCGACGTCGCCCGCATCGTGGAGACGGTGAACACAAGCACGCTGCGCCGCGTGAACGGCCAGCGCACGGTGACGCTCAACATCATCCCGCCCGACGAGGTGCCGCTGGAGGTGGGCGTGCAGCGCGTGCGCGAGGAGGTCGTCGGCCACCTGCGCCAGCGCGGCGAGATCCCGGCCCAGGTGGGCGTGGAGATCACGGGCGCGGCCGACGAGCTGCAGCGCACCCAGGAGGCGCTGTGGTCCAACTACCTCGTCGCCATCGCCGTGGTCTACCTGCTGCTGGTGGCGATCTTCAGCCACTGGGGCCATCCGCTCTTGATCATGACGGCGATCCCGCTGGGTGTGGCCGGCGGCATCCTGGGGCTGAAGGTGATGAACGTCGTGGGCGGCGCGCTGCCCGCCATCGGGCTGCCGGCGATCCACCAGCCCTTCGACATGATCTCGATGCTGGGCTTCCTGATCCTGATGGGCACGGTGGTGAACAACCCCATCCTGCTCGTCCACCGCGCCCAGGCGAACCTGCGGGCGGGCGAAACGGACGTGCGCGCGGCCGTGCAGGAGGCCGTGGCCTCGCGCCTGCGCCCCATCGCGATGTCCACGATCACCACGATCGTCGGGCTGGCGCCGCTGGTTTTCATCCCAGGCGCGGGCACCGAGCTGTATCGCGGCGTCGGCGCCATCGTGCTCTTCGGCATCATGGGCGCGGCGGTGGTGACGCTCACCTTCCTGCCCGCGCTCACCGCCAGCGTCCTGCGCGCTCGGGCCCGGCCGGCGTAAAATCCCGCACCGTCGCGACAAAGCTGTTCCGAAATCGTGTTGATGTCGATTGGATGGTTAACGCGCTGTTAATTTCGGTCGGGAATCCTGAGTGAAGCAGATGCGCGGAAGCGACCTGGGGTTCGATTGCAATCGAACGCAATCCGGATGGTCACCCGGATTTCGGGAGAAAGCCGCGCACGACAGGCAACCGCCGGCGCGACCGGAAGAGAGGACCGCCATGCACGTGTTGACGCTCGCCTCGCAGAAGGGCGGGTCCGGCAAGACCACGCTCGCCGGGCACCTCGCGGTGCAGGCCGCGCGCAGCGGCTTCGGCCGCGTCGCGGTGATCGACACCGACCCGCAGGGCAGCCTGAGCGACTGGTGGAACGCCCGCGCCGACCCGACGCCGGAGTTCGCCGAGACGGTGATGGAGACGCTGCAGCGCGACCTCACGGCGCTGGCGACGGCGGGCGTGGATCTGCTGGTCGTGGACACCCCGCCCGCGATCACCGACACGATCGAGAGCGTGATCCGGCTGTCCGATCTGGTGGTGGTGCCCACGCGCCCCAGCCCGCACGACCTGCGCGCGGCGGGCGCCACGGTCGACCTCGTGGAAGGCGCCGGCAAGCCGCTCGTCTTCGTCGTCAACGCCGGCAAGATGCGCGCGCGCATCACCGGGGAGGCGGCGGTCGCGCTGTCGCAGCACGGCACGGTCGCCCCCGCCACGATCCACCAGCGCAACGACTTCGCCGCCAGCATGATCGACGGGCGCACGGCGGCGGACCTCGACGCCAGCTCGCGCTCGGCGCGCGAGGTCGCCGAACTGTGGAGCTACCTCGCCAACCGCTTGCGCGGGGAGCGCCGGGAAACCGTGCTCACCGGCGCCCGCGAGGAGCCCGCGAAGACCCCGCTGACCCCGGCCGGGACGGAGGCGTGAGCCATGCAGGACCCCGCGCTCAAGGCCGGCTCCCTCGACGCCACGCTGCTCGCGCGCAAGGGTGCGGCACAGCCCGCGACCGTCAACCGCCCCGCCACGCGGAACACGCCGCCCCCGGCGGCCGTCGCGCCCGCGCCCGAGAGCGGCCGGACGTCCGGCAAGCGCGCGCGCCTGACCCTGCGCCTGGACCCGGTGCGCCATCGGCGCCTGCGCATCGCCGCCGCGCACCTGAACTGCTCGATGCAGGCGCTGCTGACCGAGAGCCTGGACGACCGCCTGGCGGCGCTGGAAAGCGTCTGCGCCTGCCTGCGCGCGGACAGCGAGGCGCCGGATGGGCAGGAGGCGGCGTCATGACCGGCCCGACCGACGACGCGGCCGCGCCCGAGGAGCCGGCCTCGCTGCTGGGCGTGGCGATCGTGCGCGGCGGCCGGGCGCGCCGGGCCGCCAGCACCGCGCATCCGCCGGCCGAAGCCGGGACCGCGACCGCGCCGGCCAACGAGAGCGCACCCCACCCAGCCGGGACGGGCGCGGCCGCGCCCGAGACGGGCCGGGGCGCGGCCGAGGCCCCCCGCTACCGCTCGCTGCGGCAGTACTGGCGCAGCCTGGGCGGCGGTCCACTCCCCAACGTGCGGGGGATCGAACCCGCGGTGGTCGCGGATCAATGGCCGTATGCCGTGCTCTTCCGCGCCGCGCCGGACGGCGCGCTGGACATCGCGCGCGTCTACGAGCCCGCGGAAGCGGCCGGCGGGCTGGACCATCCGCTCGCCGACGATCCCTTCTCCGAGGTCAGCACCTGGCTGATGGAGGTCGCGCGCGCCGCGGCCGACCGGGCGGTCCCCACGACAACCTCGGCCAGCTTCCGCGTGCGCCGGCGCCAGCGCGCCTACGCCGCCGCCGCCGCGCCCTTCGCGGCGGACGGCGACACCGATGGGCAACGCCGCGGCAGCGCCGCCTACGTGCTGCTCGCCGTCACCCGCAAGCGCTGAGGCCGGTCGGCCGGTTTCGCCGGGCGGGCTCGGACCATTTCCAAGTGGCGGCCCAGGGCTATTCGTTGCGCAGCAGCGGCGCCGCCTTCTGGCGCAGGGCGCGGTCGGTGCCGGCGTAGCCGACCACGAGGGTCACGGCCGTCGCGGCCACGGCGGTCGCGGCCACCACGCCCGGCATCATCACGAAGTCGCCGTCCATCACCCGGGTCATCACCACCCACGCGGCAACGCTACCAATGACCGAGGCGATGGCGGCGGTGACGAGTCCAAGCAGGCCGTATTCCAGCAGAAAGGCCACGGTCACGTTGCGCCGCGTGGCGCCCAACACCTTGAGCACCACGGCGTCGTAGATGCGCCGCCGGTGCCCCGCCGCGACCGCCCCGGCCAGCACCAGCGTCCCCGCCAGCAGCGTGATCGAGGCCGTGGCGCGCACCGCCAGCGCCACCTTGCCGAGCAGCTCGGAGACGCGGTTCAGCACCTCGCGCGTGCGGATGGCGGAGACGTTGGGGAAGCCCTCCGCCACGGCGCTTTCCAGCGCGGCCTCCTGCTGGGGCGGCGCCTTGGCGGTGGCGAGGTAGCTCTGCGGCGCCTGGGACACCACGCCGGGCGAGAACACCATGACGAAGTTGATGCCCAGGCCCTCCCAGTCGATTTCGCGCCAGTTGGCGATCTCCGCCTCGACGTTCCGGCCGAGCAGGTTGATCGTCAGGGTGTCGCCGGGTGCCAACTGCATGGCGCGGCCCAGCTCGGCGTCGATGGAGACGAGCTGCCGGCCCGAATGATCGCGGTCCCACCACTGCCCGCGCACGACGCGGCTGTTCGACGGCACCTCGCGCGCCCAGGTGACGCCGCGGTCGCCGTCGAACATCCACTGCACGTCCTCGGGGATGGTCAGTTCGGGGACGCGCGTGCCGTTCACCTTGACGATGCGCCCGCGCAGCATGGGCACGGCCTGGACCTCGCGCACGCCCTCGACGCCGCGCGCCGTTGCCTTGAAGGGGTCGAGCTGGTCCGGCTGGATGTCGATGAAGTAGTAGGCGGGCGCGTCCTTCGGCATCTGCTGCGTCACCTGACGCGTCAGGTTGCCGTCGATCAGCGCGATGGCGACCAGCACCGTCAGCCCCAGCCCCAGCGAGGTGACGACGCTGCCGGTCGGTGCGCCGGGGCGGTGCAGGTTCGCTACCGCCAGCCGCAACCCCGGCCGCCGCGCGCGCGGAACCCGTTTCGCCAGCGCAACGACACCCGCCGCCGCCAATCGGAACGCCAGCAGCGCGCCCGCCGCGCCGGCCACGAAGCCGAGCGCGAACAGGCGGTCGTCGGCCGTCCACACCGCCAGCCCGGCGAGCGCCGCCCCGGCCGCGCCGATGGCCGCCAGCGCCCACCCCGGCGGGCGCGCGGCGCGTTCCGCCACGACGTCGCGGAAGAGCGCGGCGGCCGGGATGCCCTGGGCGCGCGCCAGCGGCCACAACGCGAAGGCCAGCGTGGTCAGCACACCGAAGAGCGCCGCCACGGCCAGCGGCTGCGGGTAGATGCCGCCCGCGATCTCAAAGTTGAGCGTGCCCGCCAGCAGCGGCCTGGCGATCGCCGGCAGCGCGCCGCCGAGCACCAGTCCTAGCGCGATCCCCACGCCCGCCAGCGCCAGCACCTGCGCCAGATAGGTGGCGAACACCAGCCGCGCCGGCGCGCCCACGCACTTGAAGGTGGCGATCGTGGCCCGCTTGCCGTCCAGGTAGGCGCGCACCGCGTTCGCCACGCCCACGCCGCCGACCAGCAGCGCCGTCAGCCCCACCAGCGTCATGAAGAGCGTGACGCGGTCGACGAAGCGCGTCAGGCCGGGCGCGGCGCTGTCCAGCCCGCGCACGCGCCAGCCCGCGTCGGGAAACTGCGCGGCCAGCTTGTCCCGCCACGCCGCGGGGTCCGTGCCCGCCGGGAGGTCGAGGCGGTAGTGGTGGTAGACGAGGCTGCCCTCCTGCACCAGCCCGCTGCCGTCCAGGCTGGCGCGGTGGACCAGCACACGCGGGCCGAGCGTGAACGCCTGCGCCGCGCGGTCGGGTTCGCGCGTCAGCTCCCCGCGCACGCGGTAGGCGCGGTCGCCGATGCGCAATCTGTCGCCGGGGGTAAGCTCCAGGCGGCGGGCCAGCGTGGGCGCCACCAGCGCGCCCCAGGCCCCGTCGCGCTCGGCCAGCGCCGCGTCGAGCGGTTGCTCGGGCTGCGTTCGCGCCGCGCCGAACAGCGGATAGGCGTCGTCGACGGCCTTCAGCTCCACCAGCGTCTGCTGGCCCGCCCCTGGCGCGCGCGCCATGGCGCGCAGCTCCGCCGTTTGCGACAGGCGCTCGGCTTCCCGGTCCAGCCACGCCCGCTGCGTCTCGCTGGCGGGCGCGTGGATCGTGCGGATGGCGACCTCGCCGCCCAGCAGCGCGCGGCCGTCGTTGGCGATGCCCGTGAGCATGGCCTGCGACAGCGAGCCCACGCCCGCGATCGCCGCCACGCCCAGCAGCAGGCAGCCCAGAAAGATCCAGAAGCCGCGCAGGCCGCCGCGCAGCTCGCGCCGGGCCAGGCGCAGGGCGAGCCGGAGCGTGTCCGTCATGCCGTCGCCCGCGCCGCCGTCGCCGCCCGGCGGTCCGCGCGGATGGTGCCGTCCACCAGCTCCACGGTGCGGTCGCAGCGCCCGGCGAGGCTCATGTCGTGGGTGATGAGCATCAGCGTCGAGCCGTGGTCGCGGCACAGGCCGAACAGGAGCTGCATGACGTGTTCGCCGGTCGCGCCGTCCAGGTTGCCCGTGGGCTCGTCGGCCAGGAGCAGCTTGGGGCGCGTGGCGAAGGCGCGCGCCAGGGCGGTGCGCTGCTGCTCGCCGCCCGAAAGCTGGCCGGGATAGTGGGACAGCCGCGCGCCCAGGCCCGCCTGGTCCAGCGCGTCCGCCGCGCGGTCGAAGGCGTCGCGCCGGCCCGCGAACTCCAGCGGCATGGCGACGTTTTCCAACGCCGTCATCGTCGGGATGAGGTGGAAGTCCTGAAACACGATGCCGACGTTCTCGCGCCGGAAGCGCGCGAGGCCGTCCTCGTCCAGCGCCGAGAGGTCGTGGTCCGCCACGTGGACGAACCCGGCCGTCTGGCGTTCCAGCCCGCCCACGATCATCATCATCGACGACTTGCCGGAGCCCGAGGGGCCGACGACGCTGACGGTTTCGCCCCCGTCCACGCGCAGGTCGATGCCCTTGAGGATGTGGACCGGCCCGGCCTGGCTGGGCAGCGTCAGATGCACGGTGTCGAGATCGATCATCGCGGGACTCGCGTGGTGGATGACGGCGCCGGACAGGGATGTTGGCGCACGGCGCGCGCGATCAATGAACCCGCGCCGTCTTGCCGCGCAACCGGCGCACGCCGAAATCCTTCGCATCTCACCCGATGGAGTCGAACCAATGCGTCGCCCGCTCGCCGTCCTAGCCGCCGCGCTGGCGCTCCTGGCCGCTGCCCCGGCCGCCGCCGAGCCGCTGCGCCTGCTCGCCTTCGGCGACAGCCTCGTCCACGGCTACGGCCTGGCCGAGGGCAAGACCTTTCCCGACCAGCTGGAAGCGGCGCTGCGCGAAGCCGGGCACGCGGTGCGCGTCACCAACGCGGGCAGCTCCGGCGACACCACGGAAGCCGGACGCTCGCGCCTGGATTGGGTGGTGCGCCCGCGCACGGATGCCGTGATCGTGGTGCTGGGCGCCAACGACGCCCTGCGCGGCATCGATCCCGCCGTCACGCGCCGCAACCTGGACGCCATCCTGGGCCGGCTGACCGAACAGGACCTGCCGACGCTGCTGGCCGGGATGAAGGCGCCGCGCAACCTGGGCGAGAACTACGTCGCGCGCTTCGATGCCATCTATCCCGAGCTGGCGGAGAAGCACGGCGCCGTCTTCTATCCCTTCTTCCTCAAGGGCGTGGCGCAAAAGCCGGCGCTGAACCAGGATGACGGCATCCACCCCAACGCCGAGGGCGTGCGCGTCATCGTCGAGAACATGCTGCCCAAGGTGAAAAAGCTGCTGGCGCGGGCGCGGGACGCGTCCGGAAGCTGACCTCCGCCATTCGGGGTAGTTGCGCTGCATCAATGCCGCGGTGCAGCATCGCGGGCAGGCTCGCCGCGTCACACCGAATGGAGGTCCGCCATGAACCGCCTTACCGGCCAAGTCGCCGTCGTCACCGGCGGCGCGAAGGGCATCGGCGCCGCCGCCTGCGAGCGCCTGGCGCGCGAGGGCGCCAAGGTCGCCGTCACCGACGTGGCCGACGACGCCGGCCGGCAGGTCGTGGACGCCATCGAGAAGGCCGGCGGCACGGCCGCCTACTGGCGCCTCGACGTCACCGACGAGAATGCCGTCGCCCGCGTCCTCGCCGAGGTGGTGGACACCTGGGGCCGCCTGGACACGATGGTCAACAACGCCGGCATCGCCGGCATCAACGCCGAGCCGCACGAAATCAGCGCCGAGGACTGGAACACCGTCATCAACGTGAACGTCAACGGCGTCTTCTACTGCACCAAGCACGCCGTCGGGCACATGCGCGCCAATGGCGGCGGCAGCATCATCAACCTGTCCTCGATCTACGGCATCATCGGCGCGCGCGACATCCCGCCCTACCACGCCTCCAAGGGCGCCGTGCGCGAGATGACCAAGACCGACGCCCTCTTCTACGCCAAGGACAAGATCCGCGTGAACTCCGTCCACCCCGGCTTCATCTGGACGCCGCTGGTCGAGGACCTGGGCAAGAACTCGCCCCAGGGCGTCGAGGCGTTCCGCAAGGAGCTGGACTCCCGCCACCCCATCGGCCACGTCGGCGAGCCCGAGGACATTGCCGCCGGCATCGCCTTCCTCGCCTCCGACGACGCCAAGTTCATGACCGGCAGCGAACTCGTCATCGACGGCGGCTACACGGCCCAGTGAGGGAACAACACTTGTTCCATGGTGTCTGTCAGGAAGCGCATGCAGACACATCTCTACCGCCCGCTACGGTCTAGGGAACTGGGGGCCTGTCAACAGGCCCGGTCTGCGTATGGACGCCATCCAAACGCGACGGCTGCGGCTGTCTTGGGACCTGGGGGCTTGTCCAGCGTGACCGGTCAGCGGACGCCCGGCTTGTCGGGCGCCTTCGCGGCCCATCGGGCCGCAAGGCGCCGCACACCGACGGCTTCGCGGTTGGTGGGGTCGGTCAGGCCCTTGGGTCGGAACACGGTCCGGCAGCTTCCGAAGCGCGACCGCGCGGATTGGCTGGATTGCAAGATCGGGGTCTTGCAATGACGAGTCCGGCGGCGGAGCCCAATGGCTCGATTGTCAGGTACCTTCCTCAACTGTCAGGTACCTTCGCGGCCCAACGGGCCGCAAGGCGCCGCACGCTCGGCGGCATACACGCCTTATGGCGCGCGAGGCCGGCCTATTGCTCTGACGTCGCAGACTCGCCCTTCTGGTTAGGATTTGGAAAAACATCCATCGCATACTGCGTTGTCATTGGTACTATTTCTCTCCCATTTTCTTCGATTTTATTTCGAGTTTCTTTCGCACGATCAAATATGGAACTTGTCAATATTTCATTATATAATTCGTTTAAGGCTTTTCGGTTCTCCTGTTCTGTGTAGTTTTGCTTGTCCAGAGTTTTTATATTTTGCTTACATTCATTGACCGACCGCCTCGCTTTTTCGAGAAAGTTATAAAATTCCAATACATATTTGCATTCTATAGCCGATAATGAATCTAGTCGATCTTGATACTGTTTGTAAATAGGGGTGTTAAGGTTGCGCAACCATTCAGAAATAGCCTCTTGTAAGCGTCTTCTGTACTCTTCGATTGGCGTATTCTCTTTATCTATATCCAGTCCAGGATCGTATATATTCCGTTCCATCTCCTGTAAACGGAACAACTCCGCCATAAAAACCTGCCTGATCGCATCAGCATGCTTGGCGTCGTTTCGATCATCACGCTGCCGCTCAAACTTCGCATTCAAAAGCGCCGCGGCGGCAAGGCCAAGAAACCCAATCACTGCTCCAATCGCCTGTTGCCATTGGTTGGGCTCCCGCATCACCGGCGGAATAAGGACAACCGCGAACCCACCAGAGGCGGCCAAACCAACAGCCCAGCCGATGTGTTTCGGCCCAGCCGGGACGAGGCTGCGACACACAAGAGCAAGCTTCCATTGCCACCAAGGCCGCGGCAAGGCTTGAGCATTTCCGTTTGAAGATCGCGATGCATTGGCACCACTGGCATCGACATCAGGGTTTCCATATGCACGAGAGTGTTCGGAATCTCCCCAGATGCCGACGCCGAGAAGAAGCAGGGCGGCGGCCACGATACCCAGCGGCACCCATGAGACCTCGAACATTCCGGAAAGCTCGGCCCAGGTTACCGGACAGCCGAACGAGCCAGCAGTGCCGAGCGCCCCGGCGAGAAACCAAAAGACGATAAATGACCAGCGCGACATGCTGGCACATGTGGCATGCACACGCAGGAGTTGGCAAGCGACGGGTAGGACGCTAGGAAGGCACGGCCCACGCAGCACGGCACCTTCTCGTACCTATAGATCGTTAGGGAGCCGGCGTTGAGTCAGCATGCAGCCTTATGCGGCACGTCGTTGCGTCGAGTTCAATTAGATTGATTCATAATATGCGATAAGATGACGGCAATATGAAATATTAGGTCGAATTTTTGTTTTTCTATAAAGCTCGTTTTTGAACTCTGCCGGCTCGATTGTTGTTCTACCATAGCGCCGCCAAAACTCGTTCTTGAATTCGCAAAAGTTCCAAATATCTTCAAAAGAACCAATGTGATTCTCCATTAGCTGTTGGTCAAAATCGGCGACCAAGGCACCAAATAATTCTAGCGCACGCTTAAGGTTTTCCTCGCTTATTCCTTCAGCACTTCCGCTTTCAATATCGATTAGCTTATCAGTTACGTTTTCCATCCTACCAAAATGATGCGCCACTCGGTTTCTTTTCTTTCTTAATTCATCAAGCTTCTCTTGGTTATTCTTAACTTTATCAGGAGCTCTCGAGAATAGAGCTTCATAATTCATAATCCGATCTTCCCAGGCTCCTTTGACGAGCCTCTTGACGGAATCTTCAACATCTAAAGAACCGCCATATTTAACGAGATTTATCCCATCAATTAATTTTGGTTTATTGAAATGAATCCCAGGATCAGAGTAAAGTGCTAATGATATAATATTCCTCATATATGTTTCAAAATATGAGTGGGCCATGACCAAGCATGACAGTCTTAGCCATTTCTTGAAATTGCTGAAACTTGCTCTCCAGTTGTCGATATCGCGCGGGACTCGGCGGGCGTTTCCTCCAGACACGCAAAAGATATCATGCGCGTTCGAAACTTGGTCGGCATGGCGTGCTTTATAGTCCGCGAATTCTGATGCGGACACTGACGCCCAATACATATTGTTCAACTCATTATGATATTGCTCGAACCGAATGCGTGCACGTGACTGTTCGAGCCGTGGAGTCCAACGATGGAAAGAATCAGCAGAGGACATCATGCCGAAAACCCAACACAGAAAAACTTTTAACCCAATTAAGTATCTATGATCGGCGCAAAGTCGCGCATTTCACAATGCACATTATCGATACCTTTCCCAAGATAGGCACCTTCATCTCAGCCAGACGCCGGTGTCGACTGACTGACGGGATGAAACATCCTCATGTTTCAGCCTGCCCTCAGGTTCTCTCGACCATCAATTGCTTGATGTTCGAGATGGCCTTGGCGGGGTTCAGGTGTTTGGGGCAGGTGCGGGTGCAGTTCATGATGGTGTGGCAGCGGTAGAGGCGGAAGGGGTCTTCCAGTTCGTCCAGGCGCTCGCCGGTGTATTCGTCGCGGCTGTCGGCGATCCAGCGGTAGGCCTGGAGCAGCACGGCGGGGCCGAGGTATTTGTCGCCGTTCCACCAGTAGCTCGGGCAGGAGGTGGTGCAGCAGAAGCACAGGATGCACTCCCACAGGCCGTCGAGCTTGGCGCGGTCCTCGGGCGATTGCAGGCGCTCGCGCTGGGGCGCGGGGGTGTCGGTTTTCAGCCACGGCTCGATCGCGGCGTACTGCGCGTAGGCGTCCGTGAGGTCCGGGACGAGATCCTTGATCACCGGCATGTGCGGCAGCGGGTAGATCTTCACGTCGCGGTCGGTTTCCTCGATCGGCGTGATGCAGGCCAGGGTGTTGCGCCCGTTGATGTTGAAGGCGCAGGAGCCGCACACGCCCTCGCGGCAGGAGCGGCGGAAGGTGAGCGTGGGGTCGATCTCGTTCTTGATCTTGATGACGGCGTCGAGAACCATCGGCCGGCAGTCATCCAGGTCGATGGTGTATTTGTCGACGCGCGGGTTGTCGCCGGAATCCGGGTCCCAGCGGTAGATGCGGAACGTCTTGGGGCGCGTGGCGTTCGCCGGCGCCGGCCAGGTCTTGCCTTCCTTGACCTTCGAGTTCCGCGGCAGCGCGAATTCGACCATGCTCGCCTCGCCCGTTCCTGTTCTTCCGTGCGCCCCTCGGCGGCGTCTTAGTAGACGCGCGCCTTGGGCGGGATGTGCTGCACCTGGTTGCTCAGCGGCTGCATGTGGACAGGCCGCTCGTCGAGCGTGACCGTGCCCTTCTCCTGATCCAGCCAGCCGATCGTGTGCTTCATCCAATTGTCGTCGTCGCGCTCGGGATAGTCCTCGCGCGCGTGGGCGCCGCGGCTTTCGGTGCGCGCTTCCGCGGAGGCCACGGTCACCATCGCCTGCGAGAGCAGGTTGTCCAGCTCCAGCGTCTCCACGAGGTCCGAGTTCCAGATCATCGAGCGGTCGGTGACCGAGATGTCGCCGCGCTTGTTCCAGCACTGGCCCAGCTTGGTCTTGCCCTCGGCCAGGATGTCGCCGGTGCGAAAGACGGCGCAGTTGCTCTGCATCGTCTTCTGCATCTCCAGGCGCAGCTCGGCTGTGGGCGTGCCGCCCTGGGCGTTGCGGAAGCCGTCCAGGCGCGACAGCGTCGGCTCGGCCTGATCCGAGGGCAGCGGCTTGTGCGCCTCGCCGCGCGCGGTCTTCTCCGCCGCGCGCTGAGCCGCCGAGCGCCCGAACACCACGAGGTCCAGCAGGGAGTTGGAGCCCAGCCGGTTGGCGCCGTGGACGGAGACGCACGCCGCCTCGCCCACGGCCATGAGGCCGGGGACCACGCTGTCCGGGTTGCCGTTCAGCTTGGTCAGCACCTCGCCCTGATAGTTCGTGGGGATGCCGCCCATGTTGTAGTGGCACGTCGGCAGCACCGGGATGGGCTCCTGCTTCACGTCCACGCCGGCGAAGATCTTCGCCGTTTCCGCGATGCCGGGCAGGCGCTGATCGATGACCTCGGGGTCGAGGTGCATAAGGTTGAGGTGGATGTGGTCCTTCTGCGGCCCGCAGCCGCGGCCCTCGTTGATCTCCACCGTCATCGCGCGCGAGACGACGTCGCGGCTGGCGAGGTCGAGCGTTGAGGGCGCGTAGCGCTCCATGAAGCGCTCGCCCTCGGCGTTGGTGAGGTAGCCGCCCTCGCCGCGCACGCCCTCGGTGATGAGGCAGCCGGCGCCGAACACCCCGGTCGGGTGGAACTGCACGAACTCCATGTCCTGCAACGGCAGGCCGGCGCGCAGCACCATGCCGTTGCCGTCACCCGTGCAGGTGTGGGCGCTGGTGCAGGAGAAGAAGGCGCGCCCATAGCCGCCCGTCGCCAGGATGACCTGATGCGCGCGGAAGCGGTGGATCGTGCCGTCGTCCAGGTTCCAGGCGATGACGCCGCGGCACTCACCCTCGTCCATGATGAGGTCGAGGGCGAAGTACTCGATGAAGAACTCGGCGTGCTGGCGCAGCGCCTGCTGGTAGAGCGTGTGTAGCATGGCGTGGCCGGTTCGGTCGGCGGCGGCGCAGGTGCGCTGGGCCGTGCCCTTGCCGTAGTGCGTCGTCATGCCGCCGAAGGGGCGCTGGTAGATGTGCCCGCTTTCGGTGCGCGAGAAGGGGACGCCGTAGTGCTCGAGCTCGATGATGGCCGGGATGGCCTCCTTGGTCATGTGCTCGATGGCGTCCTGGTCGCCCAGCCAGTCCGACCCCTTCACGGTGTCGTACATGTGCCAGCGCCAGTCATCCTCGCCCATGTTGCCGAGCGCGGCCGAGATGCCGCCCTGCGCCGCGACGGTGTGGCTGCGCGTGGGGAAGACCTTGGAGATGCAGGCCGTGCGCAGGCCCGATTCCGCCAGCCCCAGCGTCGCCCGCAGGCCCGAGCCGCCGGCGCCAACCACGACCACGTCGTATTCGTGGTCGACGATGGGATAGGCCTGCCCGAGCGCGCCCGGCGCGCCGTTGCCGTTCGCCCCGCCGCCGTTCGCGCCGTTGCCGTCTGTGTGCCGCTTGGCCATCGCGATTCCTTACCCGCCGAACAAGATGCTCAACACGGCCAGCACCCCGGTCAGCGCGAGCACGATGCTCGCTGCTTTCAGGAACAGCAGGGTGCCCAGTTTCCAGGCCTCATGGTGGACATAGTCCTCGACCACCACCTGCAAACCCAGATAGCCGTGATAGAAGGTCGCAACGATGAGCAGCAGCAGCAGCCCGGCGACCACGGGCGAGCCCGCCCAGGCGCGGAACACCGTGTAGTCCGCGCCCGCCATCGTCACCACCGAGGCGACGAACCACAGCACCAGCGGGATCAGCGCCAGCGCGCTCAGCCGCTGCGCCCACCAGTGCTGCGTGCCCGTCTTCGCCGAGCCCAGGCCGCGAACGCGCGCGGCCGGCGTGCGCATCGCCTTCATCGCCCCGTCTCCCTTGCGGACGTCCCCGTCATTGAAGAATGAGCCCGGCCACCCAGGCGGCGAGCGTGAGCACGGCCGTCGCGGCCAGCACCGCGTAGCCGCTGCGGTAGGCGTTCACCAACTCGAAGCCGTAGCCGGCGTCCCAGAAGAGGTGCCGGATGCCGTTGGCCAAGTGGTAGAACAGCGCCGCCGACCAGCCGAGCAGCAGCAGGTAGCCCAGGATGGAGCCGATGAAGCCCTGCACGGCGGCGAAGGCGTGCGGTCCCGAGGCAGCCGCGACCAGCCACGCCGTCAGCAGCAGCGTGCCCAGCGCCAGGAACACGCCGGTGATGCGGTGGAAGATGGACAGCGCCGAGGTGAGCTGCGGCCGGTAGACCTGCAGATGCGGTGAAAGCGGACGCTCGCTGCGCGTGGTCACGATCCGTCTCTCCCTGTGTTCGGCCGGCCCCGTGTTCGACCGGTGTGGTCGCCCGCGCTCGGGCGCCGGGCCCCGACGGGCGTCACCCGCCCGCCGGTTGTCGTTTGCACCGCAGCGTAACGCGCCAGCCGCCGAACTTCGAGGGGGATGGCACACGTTGTTTTGCAAAAGCTTCACGAGGGCAGCAAGTTGCGTGCCGCTATCGAACCGGAAAAGGCCGCGGCGGCCGTGCCGGCCGCCGCAAAAGGCCTCACGCTGCGGACTTCAGCATCGACGCGATGCCCTGGTAGCCCTGCTCGGCGAGCATGCGCCCGGCCATGCGCACCGTGGCGTCGTCGCTGGGGATGCCCAGGCCCTCGACCCAGCGGTTCATCAGGTTGAAGTAGCCGCAGGACAGGATGGCGTAGGTCAGTGCCTGTTCCGACCAGCCCGCGTCGAGCACGGCGTCGACATCGGCCTGGGTGATGGAACTCGGGGCGGCGTTGAGCTTGTCGATGTAGGCGAGCAGCGGCGCCAGATCGGGGCGGCTCTGCGGCGTTCCGGCGTGGATGACGTCCTGCACGGTCTGCGGGTCGCCGCCCAGCTCGTGTACCGCGGCGCCGTGGGAATCGCGGCAGAATTCGCAGCCGTTGGCGTGGGAGACGCGGGCGGCGATCAGCTCGCGGTCGATCGCCGACAGCGGCGCGTCGCCGCGCATCGCGGCCTCGGCGAACTCGTGCAGCGGCGCGGCGACATCCGGCACCATGCCCATGGCGTCGATGAGGGTCGCGCTGGGGTTCGAGCGCAGATAGCTCATCCGGTCCTCCATACAACCGTGTGTTCGGCGGGCAGAAAAAACCCCGCCGCGCGTCTCGCGCGGCGGGGGTATGAGGGTCCCGAATTCAGCTGGCCTTGTCGAGCGCCTTGTCGGCCAGCGGCCCGTCCACGGGCGTCTCGGCGATGTGGTTCACGTAGTTGGACAGCGTCTTCATCGACAGCCCGAGGATCACGTCCAGCAGGTTCTGGCGCGTGTAGCCCGCGTCGAGGAAGGTCTGGACGTCGTCCTCGCTGACCCAGCCGTTCTTGTCGATCAGCTTGCGGGTGAAGGTGGCGAGCGCGTCCTGCTTGGCGTCCGGCAGGTTGCGGCCCTCGCGCAGCGCCTGGATGGTGCCCGCGTCCAGGCCGGTGCGCTCGGCCGAGGCGGTGTGCGCGGCGACGCAGTAGTTGCACTTGTTGTGCTGGCTGATGGTCAGCAGCACCACCTGCACGTCCGCCGCCGAGAGCGAGGACTTGCCGGTGAAGATCTGGTTCAGCGTCATGTAGGCCTCCGCCGCGGCGGGGGACTCCGAGATGACGCCGAAGAAGTTGGGCACGAAGCCGTAGCCCTGCTCCACCTTCTCCATCAGCGGCTTGGAGTCGGCGGGCGCGGTGTCCTTGGTGTGCAGCTGAAAGCCGTTCTTCGGGGCGCTCATGGCTCCCTCCCATCGGGTTTTGAACTGATCGGTCCAGATTTCGGCACGCATCGTCGCGCGCCGTTTGGCTCACGCCGGCATGTGGGACGCCGGTCCCGGCGCGTGCACCGTGGCGGCCCTCAAAAATGCGTGAGCGGCCCAGGGCTCGGCAGCGCGGCGGGCGTCAGCCGCCCCGCTCCGCGGTGTACTTGAGTTGCTCGAACATGACGTGCCAGAAGGGCAGCATCTTGCCGTCCGGCATGCGGAAGCCGGTGGGCACGGGTTCGTGCTCGTAGACGCCCTTCTCCGGCAGCGCCTTCATGGGCGGCACCATCAGGTGGAAGTGCAGGTCCTGCGCCGGGCGCACCTGATGGTCCTGGGCGAGCTTGTAGCCCTGCTGGCGCACGTACTCCGTGAGCATGCCGTGGACCAAGTGCGGCTTCGCCACCGGCTGGTCGTTGTAGCGCACCTCGCCCATGCCCCAGAACGCCAGATGCGCGAACTGCGTGGGCATCAGCGGCGTGCCCAGGCGCGTGAAGCCGTGCAGCAGGTGGTTGGTGACGACGCCGCCGAAGGTCGGGAACTCAAGCCCGTGCGCGGCCATGCGCTCGCAGCAGGTGACGGTGTAGGTGTTGCCGTCCTGATCGCGCCAGGACGCCGTCATCTCCACGCTGTCCCGCGTGACGGCCGCGTCGGTGGCGGTTTCGTCGTGCGCCCGGAGGGTGAGCGAATCCCCGAGCATCGTGGTGTGCTTGTCGCCGTAGGGCGTCTTCTCGGTGGTGACGGTGTAGTCGCCGTCCGCCTCCTCGCGCAGACGCGGCGGCAGGCCGTTGATGACGGGGGTCCCGCCGTGCGCGCGCGGCGCGCCCGGCACGCCGAAGACGTGCGTGTCCAGCTCGCGCTCGTCCGGCAGCTGGACGAAGACGACGCCGCCGTCCTGTTCGATGCGGACGTTCAGCGCGCCGCCGAGCAGGGTCTTGGGCTCCTGCAGATCGCTGTGCGCGTCCAGGTACCCCTGCTGCGGGGCCGGGGGCTGCCGCGGCGTGCCGCGCTCGTCTCCCTCGGCCGCCAGCGCCGGGCCCACCGCCAGGGCAACGCCAAACAGCGCGGCGGCGCGGATGGCGCGGGTGAAACGGCCCATCGTGAACCTCCCTTCCCGTCCACGGTCGCCGCGGGGCACACCCCCGCGGCACCGTTCGGGATACCACGACGGGGCGCGGTCCACGATGGCGATGGCACGATTGCGGCTATTGCACCTTCAGGGTGCCCGTCATGCCGGCGGCTTCGTGGCCCGGCACGGTGCAGACGAAGGTGTAGGTGCCGGGCTCCGGCTGCACGCGGATGGTTTCGGTGCCGTCCGTCTGGATCGTGCCGGTGTCGGCGTCGAGCTTCTTGAAGGTCAGGTTGTGGCTCAGGGCGCCCTGGTTCTTGAATTTGATGACCAGCGTCTCGCCGGCCTCCAGCTCGACCGTGCTGGGCTCGAACTTGAACTCCTTGCCCACCACCGTGACCGTCTTCTGCGCGGCCGCGGGGGTGGCGAGCGCGGCGGCCACACCGGCGCCGGCCAGGACGCGCAGGCCCGTGCGGATCGTGCGATTCATGGCGATCCTCCGTCAAACAACTCGGCATGTGCGGGAAAGCGGGGGGCCGGGCGCGCCGGCCGAAGCGGACGCGCCCGGCGATCACGCTGTTAGCGGACGATCGTGTCCTGCTCGAACATCACGTGGATGAACGGCTGGTTCTTGCCGTTCGGCAGCTCGAACGCGCTCTCAACCGGATCGAACACCGGGCCCTTCTTGGTGCCCTGGATCGGCGGCAGGATCAGGTGGGTGTGGTGCGGCTGCCCCTTCACCAGCCAGTTCTCCGGGGCCAGCGGCAGATCCGCCTGCTGCGCGAGCTTGTAGTTGTTGTCGCGCACGACCTCGGTGGTCATCAGGTGCATCACGCGGTGGTCGTTGACCAGCTCGCCGTTGACGTAGAGTTCACCCACGCCCCACCAGGCGGCGATCGTCCACACCTGGGGCATGAGCGGCGAGCCGATGCCGGTGGTCCCGTGCAGGTAGCCGTCCAGGAACACGCCGCCGTCGGTCTCGTAGCCCGGGAAAGGCGGCTTGACGACGTGGTCGAGCACCACGCGGTACTCGTTGCCCTGCGGGTCGGTGAACTCCGCCTCCATCGTGGCCGTGTCCGGCGTCTTGCCCGGCGGGCCCGGCGGGTCCTCGTTGATGTTGTCGTAGAGCTTGCTCTTGAAGCTGCCCTGGATGATGCGGCCGTCGTCGGAGAAGGGTGTGGGCGCCTTCAGGATCTGGCCGCCGTCAGGCCCCTTGGAACGCGCCTTCTCGGGCACGCCCACCAGCGTCGGCAGATCCTTGAGGAGCTGCGGCACGCTCGGCGGGCCCTTGGTCTCCTTGGCCTTCTTCAGCTTCGGAGCCAGGGTCATCTTCGGGTTCTCGGGCGTGCCGAAGACCTCCTCGCCGAGCTTGCGCGGCCCCGGCATCACCCAGTAGGTGACCTTGCCGCTGTCCTGCTTGACGGTGATGTCCGGCTGCTTCGCGTTGCCGTCGCTGTTGCCGGCCTGGGTGCTGCTGCACGCCGCAAGCGCGAGCACACCCGCGGCCGCGACCGCGGCGCCGGCGATCCGGCGCGTGGTGTCGAACGTCATCGTCCGCCTCCCTATCGGTTGGTTTCCACGGTTGAGGTGAGACAATATCCGTGCGCGTGTAAACTGGGCCTCACGGGGTTTTGACACCGTGTCATCCCGCGTGCCCGCCCGCCGCACGCGTTCCCGCATCATCACGGACCGCCGCGCCATGCCCGTGCTGTCGATCCATTCGCACGTCGTCTACGGCCACGTCGGCAACGACGCCGCCGCCTTCGGGCTGCGGCGGCTGGGCGTGGAAGCCTGGCAGATCGATACCGTGCGCCTGTCCAACCACCCCGGCCACGGCGCCTGCACCGGCGGCGCCACCGAGGCCGGCGAGATCGCGGCGCTGACCGACGGCCTGGCGGACCTGGGCGTGCTCGACGGCTGCGACGCCGTGCTCGCGGGCTATCTCGGGACCGCGGCGCAGGCCGAACCCATCGCGGCCGCCGTCCAACGGGTGCGGGCGGCGCGCCCCGGCGCGCTGGCGGTGGTGGACCCCATCATGGGCGACCCCGGGCCGGGCCGCTACGTGGCCGACACCGTCGCCGACGCCGTGGCCGAGCGGCTGGTGCCGCGGGCCGATCTGGTCACGCCCAACGGCTTCGAACTGGGCGAGCTGACGGGCCTGCCGGTGGGGAGCCGCGCCGAGGCACTGACGGCCGCCCGCGCCCTGCTGGCGTGCGGGCCGCGCATGGTGCTCGCGACCTCGCTGCCCACCGACGGCGACAGCGTGGAGATGCTGGCGGCCACGGCGGACGCGGCCTGGGCCGTGCGCGTGCCCCACCTGCGTTTTGCCGTGGCGCCGAACGGGGCGGGCGACCTGCTGGCGGGGCTGGTCACGGGCTGGCTGGTGCGCGGGGCGGCGCTCGCCGATGCACTGCTCGCCGCGGCGGATGCGGTGCATGAGGTGCTGCTGGCGACGCGGGACGCGGGCCGCCGGGAACTCACGCTGGTGCAGGCGCAGGACGCGCTGGCCGCCCCGCGCCGGAACGCCGAGCGCATCGTTTTGGACAAGGGCTGACCCCGATTAACCGTCCAGCCAGCGGTACATGACGTGGGCGTCGACGAAGCCGTGCTCGGGGTGGCGGAAGGCGCCGGGGAGCGTGCCCACGATCTCGAAGCCGAAATGCTGCCACAGCGCGATGGCGCGGGTGTTGGTGGCGACGACGAAGTTGAACTGCATGGCGCGGAAGCCGTGGGCGCGGGCGCGGTCGAGGGAATCCCGGCACATGGCGCTGGCGATGCCCCGCCCCTGGGCCGCGCGGGCCGTCATGTAGGCGCAGTTGGCGACGTGGTCGCCGTGGCCGCGCGCGTTGGCGCGCAGGACGTAGGTGCCGAGCACCTCGCCCCCGATCTCGGCCAAGAACACCCGGTTGCCCGGCGCGTGCCAGTAGGCGAGCGCGTCCTCGCGCGCGATGTCGGGCGCCAGCGCGTAGGTGTCCCCGGCGCGGACGACGGGGTCGATGATGGCCCAGATGGCGTCGGCGTCGGCGGCCTCGGCCGGCCGGATGATGGGGTTGCGCATGCTCGGCTCGTGCGGTTCCGTGAGGGACTTGGTGGCGCTCGCCCCGCCAGCGTCGGTGCAAGCCCCCGATCGTGCAATCCAGCGCTTCCCTTCCCCAACCGCTCGGAAACGCCCCATTCCCTCGCGGATCGACACAGGTGTCGCGTGACAGATGGTTCCAAGACTCAGTCTTGGTCCAAGGATCATCCTTGGTCGTGAGAGACCCGTCCATCTCGACGCAACGCCGGTGTCGAGTGACAAAAGCGATAAAACTGGCTTCAGTTTTCTAGGGGTCCCGGTTGGATGTCGGCTTCGGCTTCCAGGGCGGCGCGGTCGTCGGTGTCGACGATGGTGCGGGCGATTTCGGGGCCGAAGCCCTTGCGGCAGAGGGCGGCGAGGTCGCGCTCGCGGTTGGCGTCGCGGCCGGTGGCGCGGTAGGGGCCGAGCTTGCGCTTGCGGGCGTAGCGCAGCGCGGCGCCGAGTTCGGGGTCGGCGGCCTCCTCGCGCAGGCGCTCCAGGGCGTGCTCGATGGTGTCGGCGTCCACGCCCTTCTGCCACAGGCGGGCGCGGATGGCCTGCGCCCCGTGACCGGCGCGGTGGAGCGTAACCGCGCGCCCCTCGGCGTAGGCGGCGTCGTCCAGCAGACCCAACCGTTGCAGCTTCGCAACGATCGCGTTCACGGCCTCGGCGCCCTCGTCGGGATCGGTGCCGTGCCACTGCGCGGAGCGCTGCACGCGGCGCAGGAGGACGCGGCGCAGGTTGGCGGCGGAGGTGGCGTAGCGCTCCAGATAGTGCCACGCGGCCTTTTCCAGGCGCTCGGGCGTGGCCTTGCGCGGGCCGCCGCGTTGTTTGCGCTGGGTCGGTGGGGCGGAATCGTCGGTCATGACGGGCGCGAACATGACACGCATGCGTGCAGCGCAGCCAGCCTGCCTTGTTTCGCGGCTGCACAGCCGCTAGGTGGCACCCCATGACCCTCAACACCGCCGGCACCACCTGTCCGCGCCCGCGCACGATGGGCCGCGTCAACTGGCGCGGCTTCTGGACGCTGTACCGCAAGGAAGTGCTGCGCTTCCTCAACGTGGGGATGCAGACCGTCCTGGCGCCGATGATCACGGCGCTGATCTTTTTCGCCATCTTCAACCTGGCCCTCGGCCGGGCGATGGAGACGGCGGGCGGCGTGCCCTACGAGGTGTTCCTGGCGCCGGGGCTGATGATGATGACCCTGGTGCAGAACGCCTTCGCCAACACCTCGTCGTCGCTGCTGATCTCGAAGGTGCAGGGCAACATCGTCGACGTGCTGATGCCGCCGTTGTCGCCGGCGGAACTGACGCTGGGCTACGCGCTGGGGGGCGTGACGCGTGGCGTGATCGTGGCGGCGGCCGTGTGGGTGGCGCTGCTGCCCTTTGTCGACATTCCCGTGCACAACCTGGCGGCGATCGTCTATTTCGCCGTCATGGCGGCGCTGATGCTGTCGCTGGTGGGGCTGATCGGGGGCATCTGGGCGGACAAGTTCGACCACGTGGCGGCGGTGCAGAACTTCGTCATCACCCCATTGAGCTTCCTGTCGGGTACCTTCTACACGATCGACCGCCTGCCCGAGTCGTGGCACATCGCGGCGTATCTGGACCCGTTCTTCTACATGATCGACGGGATGCGCTACGGCTTCATCGGCCATGCCGACGGCGACCCGCTTGTCGGCGCGGTGATGGTGCTGGTCGTGGACGCCGCGCTTTTGCTGGTCGCGCACCGGATGATGGTCACGGGCTACAAGCTGAAGGCCTGACGCGTCCGCCCTCCCTGCACCCTGGACGCGCAGGGTGGTCCGGACGAGGTACTTTTCGTATCTAAAATCTGGCATACTTTCGATCCGAGTTTGTCACGGTACGTCCCCACGCCGCGGCGCCGAGGGACGTACGGAAGCGGGCCGGCGGGTGCGCGTCACGGCACTGCCGGGACACCATCCGCGCTTGGCCCGCGCGGGGTGGAAGGGGGACCGTCGTGGACGGGATCAGCTATCAGCACCAGCCGACCAACGCAGACATTGAGCAGAGCCGCGAGCGGGCCATTGCGCAGCTGCGCGAAACCTATGGGCTGACGCGGCAAGAGGCGCGAATCGGCACCCTCGTCGGCGAGGGTCACGTCATCCGCGATGCGGCGCGCGACCTGGGCATCCAAGAAAGCACCGCCCGCTGGCACTTGAAAAACGTGTTTTCCAAGCTGGACATCCACCGCCAGGTCGAGCTCGTGCGGCTGATCATGCACGCCGAGGCGCGCTGAGCGGCCGACCGCGACCAGAACCCCACGCTGTTACCAAGCGAAGGCCGCCACCGCCCGCTCCGCCCGCCGGAGCGGGCTTTTCTTACGCCCCCCGGGACACCCGTTCAGCGTGAACGGCCGGGGCTTGGGCCCGCGTCCGGTAACGGAATATAAATTTTTTCGAAAATCCCCCCAATTTTGGAGGCGCGGCGGCGGGCGCAATCGCCAAATATGCGTTCACGAGGCGCGCACCAATCCGATCCCAGCAACCGGCGCGCCGCCAAAGTAAGGATGCCAACGATGAAGAAGACTCTCCTTACCGCTGTGAGTGTCGCGGCGATCTTCGCTTTCGGCTCCGCTTCCCATGCGTCGAACGAGCAGAACACCGACCAGAACGGCAACACCAACAACTCTACCGTCATTCAGGCCGGGGCGGGCAATGTTGCCGGCACGGCGAGCGCGCCGAACATCCAGGACGGCAACACCAACACCTTCGCCATCGATCAGGTCGGCGACGACAACGGCAAGTGGTCCGTCACCTCCGGCAACAACGCCGGCGCCAACGTCGGCAACCTGAACCAGGCCATCGTCGACGGCACGACCGACACCCTGAACGGCAACGGCGCGAGCACGACCAGCAGCTTCCCCGGCCTGGGCGGCGCCTTCAACGACGTGGCCGAAGCCAACACCCGCGTGCGCCAGCTCGGCGATAACAACTACGCTTCGGTGAACTCCGGCAACGAGCGCGACAGCCGCAGCGGCGGGAACTTCGCCAACGTGCTTCAGGACGGCAACAACAACCGGGTCGAGGGCACCGGCGGCGGCGAGAGCATCGTCAACGCCTTCTCGCAGTCCGGCGTCTACAACGCCCTGCTGGCGAAGCAGACCGGCAGCGGCAACACCCTGAAAGGCGACCAGGTCGGCAACCGCAACACCTTCGCCTCGGTGCAGCTCAACGGCGGCAACATGCTCGACGGCTTCCAGCGCGGCAACGACAACATCCTGGCCTCCTACCAGAGCGGCGGCGACACGGCCGTCGTGACCCAGACCGGAAGCGGCAACACCCACACCAACATCCAGGGTGTGACCGTCCCGCAGGGCAACTGATCGTGGCGGCCGGCCCGCGGCAGCCGCCGCGGGCCGGCAGCTTCCCCGACGTGCCGCGATCCCCGGCGCCCGCCTTCTTCCAGGCGGGCGCCCTTCGAGGACACCCCCATGACCGCACGCATTCGCACCCTGGCCCTGATCCCCGCGGCGGCGCTCGCTCTGGCGCTGGCGCCGGGCGCCCAGGCCCAACCCGGCAACAGCGGGCAGCCCCCCGGCCAGGCCGGGATCGAGCAGATCGAGCTGCCCAGCGGCGTGACCATCCCGCAGCAGGGCCAGCCGTTCTCGCCGGAACTGGGCGAAGCCTTCGACCCGAGCGGCCCGTTGCCGGCGGTCTTCACCCAGCTGCCGCCGGCCGCGCCCGGCAACGCCGCCTTCGTGGTGCAGGACGGCAGCACCAACGCCTCCGTGCTGGTGGCCGCCGGACGCGGCAACCGGACCGCGCAGCTTCAGCGCGGCAGCGGCCACGTTTCCGAAGTCACCATCGAAGGCAACGCCAACCGCGCCCTGACCGACCAGGCGGGCCGCGACCACGAGGCGATCCTCACGATCGCGGGCGACGGCTCCGCCATTGCGACGATCCAGCGCGGCGCCGGCAAGCGCATCGAAATCGACCACACCGGCCCGCAGCCCGCGGGTCTCGTGGTCCGGCAGAACTGACGACCACCCCCGAACGGGAGACGACCCATGACCCGCACCGCCTTCGCCGCCGCCCTGGCCGCACTGCTGATCGCCGGCAGCGCGGGCGCCAGCCCGCTCACCTACCGGCCCATCAACCCCTCGTTCGGGGGCAACCCCTTCAACAGCGACCACCTGCTCGCCACGGCGCAGCAGCAAAAGCAGTTCGAGGAATCCCGCCGCAGCTTCCAGCGCGATCCCATCGCCGACTTCACCGCCGACCTGGAGCGCCGCCTGCTGTCCGAGGTCGCGCGCGACATCACCGGGGCGATCTTCGGCGAGAACCCGCAGGACAGCGGCCAGTTCGAGGTTGGGGGCACCACGATCAACTTTGAGCGCATCGGCGACGAGGTGCTCATCAACCTGACCGACGGCGCCAGCGAGACCTCGATCACGCTGCCGGCCCCGCAGTTCTGACCGCGCGGCCCGGCGCCGCTGCGGGTCGCAACACCAAGCCACGAAGGGGCACAGCCATGACCTCCGCTTTCCCGCGCGCGCTCCGCCGCGCCGTGCGTCCGGCCGCGCTCGTTCTCGCGCTAACGCTCGGCGCCTGCGCCGCCACCCCCATGACCGACCCCTTCGCCAAGGCCTCGCGCCTGGAGAACATGACCCCGGCCGGGCAGTCGCTGGAGCAGCTTCCCGCGCCGTCCAGCAAGGTCTTTGCCGCCGTCTACGAGTTCGCCGACCGCACCGGCCAGCACAAGCCCAACCAGAACTTCGCGGAATATTCCCGCGCCGTCACCCAGGGCGGCGCCGAGATGGTGGTGGACGCGCTCTACCGCGCAGGCGGGGGCCAGTGGTTCCACGTCGCCGAGCGGCGCGGGCTGCAGAACCTGCTGCGCGAGCGCCAGGTCATCCGCGGCACGCGCGAGGAGTACCAGGGCACCCGGGCGCAGCCGCTCAACCCGCTGAAGTTCGCCGGCATCATCATCGAAGGCGGCGTGGTCGGCTACGACTCCGATGTCGTGACGGGCGGCGCCGGCGCGCGCTTCCTGGGGGTGGGCGCCTCGACGCAGTACCGCCGGGACGTGGTCTCGGTCGCGATGCGCGCGGTCAGCGTCCGGTCCGGCGAGGTCATCGCCTCGGTCAGCACCACCAAGACGGTCTACTCCGTGCTGCTGGACGCCAGCGTCTTCACCTTCGTCGGCGTGGACGAGATCCTGGAGCTGGAAGCCGGGGCCTCGCGCAACGAGCGCCCGGCCCTGGCGGTGCGCCAGGCCATCGAGCTGGCGGTCTACGCGCTGATCATGGAAGGCGCCACGCGCAGCGTCTGGCACTTCAAGGACAAGGCCGCCGCCGAGCCCCTGCTGGACACCTACCGCCGCGCCAAGGCGGGCAATCTCAACAACCTGCTCGCCATGAAGAAGGCCGCGGATGCTCGCGACTAGCCTCGCCCCGCGCGTGGCGGCGGCGCTGATCCTGGCGGCGCCGTCCTTCCTCGCCGCCGGGACCGGCGAGCTGCCGCCCCCGCCCGGCACCGTCACCGACCCCCTTCGCCTGGCGGGCGCACAGGTCGGGGAGTCCCTGACGGCGCTGCGCGACCGCTTCCCGGAATTGGTGGTTCAGCCCGGCGTGAGCGAGGCGGTGACCCCGCCCGTGCCCATCCTGCGCGGCCAGCGCCAGACCATCGATCCCGAGCTGACGCGGGAGGTGACGCTCACCTTCACCGACGACCGGCGGCTCTACCGCGTCACCGAGGAACGCTACGGCCCCGCCGTCGCCTGCGCCGCGCTGTTCGAGCGCCTGACGGCGGCCAACGGGACGCCGGGGGTGCGCCAGCCCGGCTACCGGCGGTGGGAGCGCACCACGGTCCGCCACCACCAGATCCTGGACGCCGACTGCACCGACGGCGAAGCGGCCGTCGCCAGCCTCTTCGACCGCTCGATCCTGGAAGACTACGCCCGGGCCGTGGCCGCCGAAGCCGAACGGCGCCGCCGCACTCTCGCCCCCAAGGGGTCGGTGCCGGTGCCCTTCCGGTAGCGGGGTTAAACCACCCGCTCCAGCACCGCGACGCGGGTGGGCTGGTCGAGCCACACGCCCTCGGCGGCGGGCCGGGCCAGGCGATCGAAGGTGGCGCGCAGCGCGTCCTCGACGGCGGCAAGGCGCTCGGCCCGCGCGGGATCAACCGCCAGGATGTGCTCGCGGAACGCGGCGAAGGAAGCCTGGTGCACGGGCCGGGTGACGGTGGTGTCCGAGATGCAGCGCCAGGGTGCGCCGTGCACGGCCGCGTCGAGCACCGCGTTGGCGGCGCGGCGCACGGCGGTTTCGTCTTCCACCAGCCGCACCACCGCGAACAGCGGGCCTTCGGGCAACGGCTCGATCGCGATCAGCCGCCCGCCCGGCGCGAGCACGCGCGCGGCCTCGGCCACCGCGCGGTTCTGCTTGGCGAGGGGCACGTGGTGCAGCGCGTTGGCGTAGACCGCCGCCGCGAGACAGCGATCCGCCAGCGGCAGCGCCTCGCCGCCCGCCGCCAGCGGCTGGACCGGGCCATCGCCATCGCCGGTCCGCACGTGCGCCAACGCCGCCGCCTGCGGATCGAGCGCCAGCACGCACCGGCCCGTTCCCGCCAGCGAGCGCGCCAGCGCGCCGCGCCCGCAGCCGATGTCGGCGACCGGCCCGGCCGTCGCGGGCAGCGCGTCGCGGACGATCTCGGCCGTGTCGCGGGGGTCGGGCGGCGCGCTCACAGATCGCGGGCGGTCAGCACGACTTCCGGCGGGTTGCCGGCGAGGCGGCGCTCCACGGCCTGCGCGATCTCGCGGTCGAAATCCCGCACCAGGCGCAGCGGATCGGGGCGGCTGGGCGTGCGCACCTTGCGCTCCAGGGCCTCGGCGCTGACGGCCACGGGAAGCTGCCGGCTACCCCTATCGTCGCGCACCATCGCGGTGAGCTCGACGCAGCCGCGTTCCTCGTTCCATCCGGCGTCGTCCATGAGCGTGACCGTGGCGTTCACGCCCGCCTCCTCTTGCATGATCGGGATCGGAAACCGTCAGTTCGACGCCTTGGCGCCGTCGTCCGTCAGCAGACCCTGGTCCGCGTAATACCGCCGCGCCCCCGGATGCAAGGGAACGCCCAGCCGGTCCAGCGCCGTTTGTTTCCGGATCAGCCGCCCCTTGGGGTGCCCGGTGTCGAGCAGCGAGCGGTTGGACGGATGCCACAGCGCCTTCGTCAGCGCGTAGACGGTCTCGTCGTTCAGGTCCGCGCGCACGATCCACTGCGCGCCCACGGCCAGCGTCTGCGTGGTGTCCACCCCCGGGTAGGCTTCGGCCGGGATGGTGTGGCGCGCCAGGTAGGGATAGCGGTGGGCGAGGCGCACGGCCTGCGCGCCGTCAACGGGGATCAGCCGGATCGCCGTGGTTTCGGCCAGGCTGGTGATGGCGCTGGCGGGCGTGCCGCCGACGAAGAAGACGGCATCCAGCTCGCCGTCGCGCAGGCGGTCCGCGGCACGGCCCGCGTTGAGCTGCACCTTCTCGACGCCGTCGAAGCCCACGCCATAGGCTTCCAGGATGAACTGCGCGTCCACGCGCGTGCCCGACCCCGGCGCGCCGACGGCCACTTTGCGGCCCTTGAGGTCCTCCACCGTGCGGATGTCGGAGGTGGCGCGCACCACGATGTGGATGGCCTCGGGAAACAGATTGGCGATGGCGCGCAGGCCGGGGACGGGTGGGCTGTCCTCGAACAGCCAGGTTCCCGTGTGCGCCCAGTACGCCACATCCCCCTGGACGAGCGCGGAGGGCAGCTGCCCGCTGGCCATGCGGCGGATGTTGTCGACCGACCCTTCGGTGGACTGGACGACGCCGATCAGGTTGGGAACGCCGCAGCTGCCGCCGGCCTCGCAGGCGCGGCTGCCGTGCGGGTGGCTGATCGCCTTGGCCAGCATGCCGCCGATGGGAAAGTAGGTGCCGCTGGAGGCGCCCGTGCCGATCTGGAAGAACTGCATGTTGCTTTCGGCAGCGCGGGCGGCGGGCACACTCGTCAGGGCCGCGGTGACGAGAAGGGTGATGACCCGGATGAATCGCCGAAAACGCTGCGGCCCCATCGCGAAGACCTTTGCATTGCGGAGTTTCACGCTAGCATGTCCGCGAGTGTTGCACCAGGGTCACACATTGACGCGAATGGCGGGGATCGGGGCGCGCGGCCTCCGCACGGCCGCACTGGCGGGGCTGCTGGTCCTGGCGGGACCGGGCGCCGCGCCGGCCGCGCCCGATCAGGCGGCCAGCAACCGGCTGCGCATCGGCTGGACACCCTGGGCCTCCAGCGAGGCGACGGCGCGCCTGGCCGCCACGGTGCTGCGCGAACGCCTGGGCTACAGCGTGGAGCTGGTGCAGGCGGGCGCGCCCTTCCTCTACCGCGCGCTCGCCGAGGGGGAGGTCGACGTCTTCCTGGACTCCTGGCAACCGGACGGCCACCGCAGCTTCCTCGACGCCGTTGGGCGTGAGGTGGTCGATTACGGCATCCTCTACGGCGGCGCGCGCCTGGGCTGGATCGTGCCCGAGCGCACGACCCCGGCAGTGATCGGCGCCATCCCCGACCTCAAGGATACGGACGTGCGTGCGCGCCTGAACGGCACGATCCGGGGCGTGGACGCGGGCACGGGCGTCATGCAGCTCTCCCGGGACGCGCTGCAGGCGTACGGCCTGGACGGCTACAGCCTCGCCCCGTCCAGCGATGCGGGCGCAGCCCTGGCCGTGCGCCGCGCGCTCGACAACGGCGAACCCGCGGTGGTGACGGCGCGCCGCCCGCACTGGATGTTCGAGGCGTACGCGCTGCGCTTCCTGGCCGACCCGAAGGACGCGCTCGGCGGACCGCAGCGCGTCCACAAGCTGGTGCGCACGGGCTTCATGACGGACCACCCCTGGGCCAGCCGGGTGCTCATGCGCATGCACCTGCCGCGCGCGGCCGTGCGGCGCATCATGGCCGAGGGCCGGGCGCGGACCTACCCTCGGGCGGTCGACACCTACATCCGTCGCAACCCGGCCCGGATGCGCTACTGGGTGACCGGCCGCATGACCGCGCGCGAGGAGCCATGAGCCTGCCCTCCACGGCCCACGTTCCCCAGCCCGTCCCGCTGGTGCTCACCACCAACGCGGGGTTGGAGGACATCGTCGCCGCCGAGTTGAGCGAGCGCGTCGCCGAGCACGGCGGGCCCCGTGAGGCGGTGACCCACCTGCCCGAACGCGTGCGGGGGCGCGTGCGCGTGGACGTCGCCGCGCCCGCGGACACGGCGCTGGCGGCGGCCATGGCGCTGCGCTCGGCGCACCACGTGCTGCGGCCGCTGGCGTCCCTGCGCCTGCCGGACGACGGCGCGCCGGCAGCGGTCGCCGAAACCGCGCGGCACGTTGCGATGCCGGAGTTGACGCCGGACACGCCCTTCCGCGTGACCACCGAGCGCAGCGGCGAGCACCCCTTCACCTCCGTCGCGGTCAACCAAGCGGTGGGCGCGGCGCTTCAAGCCGCCACCGGAGCGCCCGTGTCCCTGGACGCGTTCGCCGTCGAGATCCGCGTCGATATCGTGGACCGCGACGCGCGCATCTCCGTGCAGCACACGCGCCAGCCGCTGTCGATGCGTCATCCCATGCGCTACCGCCAGCGCGTGGCGCTGCGCGCGACCGTGGCCCACGCCACCGCGCGCCTGGCCGGGCTGGGACTCGATCGTCCGCCGCTGCGCATCGGCGACCCCTTCTGCGGCACGGGCACGCTGCTGATCGAGGCGGGGGCGGTGTTTCCCGAGGCCGCCCTGCTCGGCGGCGATCACGCCCGGCGCGCAGCGGCCGGGGCGCGCCGGAACCTGGCCGCGATGGGCCTGGGCGAGCGGGCGGCGATCAAGCAGCTCGACGCGCGCGAGCTGGCGGACCACTGGGCGCCGGACAGCCTGGACCTCGTCCTGACCAACCCGCCCTACGGCCGGCGCATCGGCCGCGGCATCGTCTTCGAGCCCTTCTACGGCGACATCCTCGCCCAGCTCCGGCGCGTCCTGCGGCCCGGCGGGCGGGCGGCGGTGCTCACCGACCGGCGCGGGCCGTTCCGCCGCGCGGTTCACCGCATCGGCGGCTTCGGCATCCCGCACCAACGCGTGCTGCGGACCGGCAGCACCTTCCCCGCCATCGTCGTGCTGGAAAAGCACGCGTGAGCCGTCAGCGACCCCCCGTGACGGTGGCCACATCGGGCACGGCCAGCAGGTGCGCCGGGCAGCGCCGGCAGTCGGAACTGCCAAGGCCCTTCACGGGCGCGCTCGCACCCCGTTCGCTGAGCCAGCGCTGCCACGCGCACTCTTCGCCGCCCGGCCAGCCCAGGACGCAGCGCACCTCGGCCCGCGCAAGCACGTGGTCGACGTGCCAGCGCGGGCGTTTGTCGGGCCGCAGGTGACGGCGTACGCGCGCGGCGATTCCGCCGGGCCCGCGCGCGTTGCCGAGATACACGTACAGGCCCGGCGACAGCGTACACCCGTTCGGGCGCGGCACGGGCAGCTGTACGGACTCGGCAATCGTCAGCACCAGGGCGTACGCGCCCGCCTCGGCCGGCAGCGCCCTGGCGTCCGGGCCCGGCTGATACGTACGCTCACAGAGTGGAACGCATGGCCTCATTCTGTCTTTCTCCTATAAGGAGAAAGAACCCTGGCGAGATTCCGCTGCTGAATCCTCGGCTCGCCGTGGGTTCCGCTGACGAAGCGCCCAGATAAACCGTCATTTGCGGAACAACCGGGAACCTCCCTAGGCTCCACGCGCACCGCAGGGGACGGACCGGCCATGCTCCTCCAGCCCGAACGCATGCGCGCCTACGCCGAGCGGGTCGCGGATCTCATCGGCGAGGAACGCTACGCCGAGGCCGCGCGCGAGGCAACGAACCTCTCCCACGCCCGTGTCGCCGAGATCCTGATGGAGGACGCGCCGCGCCGGGCCGTCGTGCCCTTCCTGGAACGCTGGGGCCGCGACCGCGCCGCCCTTACGCTGGCCGAGCTGCCCGACGAATTCGCCGCCGAGCTGGTGGCGGAAGCCGACCGCGAGCGCGCGACCGACTGGCTGGCGGGCATGCCCACCGACGTCGCCGCCGACATCGTCGCCGAGCTGGACGGCGACACGGCCGAACCCCTGCTGGCGGACCTGCCCGCCGCCTCCCGCGCCTCCGTCCAGCGCCTGTCGCGCTACGAGGAAGACAGCGCGGGCGCCTGGATGAGCCCCTACTTCGTCGCCGTGCCGCTGGACAAGTCCGTCGGCGAGGTCATCGAGGCCCTGCGCGCCGCCCCGCACCGCCACGCCAACACGGCCTACGTCTACGTCGTCGACGAGCAGCAACGCCTCGTCGGCGTGGTGTCGCTGCGCGAGCTGATGCTCAGCCCCGCGACACTGCCCGTGCGCCGCCTGATGAAGCGCGACATCCTCGTGGCGCGCACCGGCGACAACGCCGCCGAGGCCGCCGACCGCACCTACACGCGCGGCCTGAAGATGCTGCCGGTCGTCACCGAGGCGGACGCGCTCGTGGGCGTGCTGACGATGGAGGACGCGCTGGAGCTGCTGTCCGAGCAGCTGGCCGACGAGCTGTCGGGCATCGGCGCCACCTCCCGCGAGGAGAGCTTCTTCACGCCGCCGTGGCGCGCCATCCAGCTCCGCCTGCCGTGGATGGCGGCCAACGTCTTCCTCAACCTGGCGGCGGTGAGCATCATCTCGGCGTTCGAGGCGACGCTCGCCCAGGTCGCGATCCTGGCCGCCTTCCTGCCCATGATCACCGACATGGGCGGCAACGTGGGCATCCAGGCGCTGTCGGTGTCGATCCGCTCGATCGCGCTGGGCGAGGTGCGCCTGCGCGACTACTGGCAGGCCGTGCGCAAGGAACTCGCCATCGGCGTGGTCAACGGCCTCGCCCTGGGCGCGCTGTTCGGGGTTATCGCGTACGCCATGGAGGCCAACGCGCTGCTGGGCGGCATCGCGGGCGCGGCGCTGGCGGTGAACGTGCTGGTCGCCGGGGTGGTGGGCGGAACGATTCCCTTCTTTATCCGGCGCATCGGCCTGGACCCGGCGATGCTGACCGGCCCCATCCTGACCACCGTGACCGACATCACCGGCGTCAGCATCTACCTGGGCCTGGCGAGCCTGGTGCTGGCGGGCCTGGTCGCTTAGCCCGGCGGCGCGGTGGTGGGGGCCAGGCTCACCACACAGTCGCGGCCCGCGTGCTTGGCCCGGTAGAGCGCGGTGTCGGCGCGGTCCGTTAGACTGGTGAGATCGTCGCCCTCCTGCATCTGCGCGACGCCCACGCTGACCGTGATGGCTTGCCCGCGCGGGAAGGCGTGCGCCTCGACGGCCGCGCGCACGCGCTCGGCGAGGGTTTCCGCCTGCGCCTGATCCGTTTGCGGGAGGACGATGGCGAACTCCTCGCCGCCCCAGCGGCCCACGAGGTCGGCACTGCGCGTCACCTCGCCCAGGATGCCGGCGAGGTGCTTGAGGATCTCGTCCCCGGCGAGGTGTCCCAGGCTGTCGTTGACGCGCTTGAAGTGGTCCAGGTCCAGCATCACCAGGCTGAGCCGCTGGCCATAGCGCGCCGCCACGGAGATGAGGTGGTCGGCCTGACGCTCGAACGCGCCGCGGTTCGCCAGCCCGGTGAGGAAGTCCAGCTGCGCGTTGCGCTGGTCGGTGATGTCGCGAACGATCGCGTAGAGGCCGTGAACCTCACCGTGGACCCCGCGATGCGGGATCATCTCCACGCGGTGCTGGCGCGTGCCGCCGTCGGCGTCCGGCAGGCTGTGCTCGTAGCTGACGCGCCGCCCGGCCAGCGCGGCCTCCAGATTGGGGCGGATGCGCTCGTAGGTCGCCTCACCCAGCAGCTCGCTGACGTGCATGCCGCGGATGGTGTCGGCGCTGAGCCCGAAGCGCTCCTCGTAGGCCGCATTGACCTCGCGATAGCGCAGGTCCGTGTCGAGGTAGGAGATCAGGACGGGCACCGCGTCGACCAACAGCGCGCGCCGCTCCCGTTCCGCGTGGTAGGCGGCGGCGTTGTACAGGCTCGCCGCCAGCACACCCGACGCCAACTCCAGCAGGTGACGTTCCTCCTCGCCGAAGCGGTCCGGCTCACCGGCCATCACCTTGAGCACGCCGTAGGTGCGGTTCTCGTGAATGAGCGGCGCCACGATGCCCGAGACGAAGCCCAGCTCGCGCGCCTTGTCCTTAAGCTGGACGGCGGGATCGGTGGCGACGTCCGTAACCAGGCGCGGCGTGCGGCTGTGAAACGCGAGCCCCGAGGTGGAGCCCGACATGGGCAGGCGCGTCCCCTCCAGGCCGCGCGCGCTGCCGGCCGTGGCGCGGTAGACCATCTCACCGCCCTCGGCCTCCTCGACCGCCGCGCCGTCGCCCCCGGTCACCGCGAGCGCCACCTCGGCCACGCGCCGGCGCCGTTCGTCGAGGTTCAGGCCGGCCGTGGCGACCTCGCGCTGAAGCCGCGTCAGGGCTTCCAGTTGGTGGAGCCGCGCGGCGGCCTTGCGGTCCTCGGACACGTCGCGCTGGAGGGCGACGAAATGCGTGATCGCCCCGCCGTCGTCGCGGAGCGGCGAGACATCCGCCGCCATGTAGAAGGGCGAGCCGTCGCGCCGGTAGTTGACCAGCTCGAAGGTGGCTTCGCCGTCGCTTTCCAGCGCCGCGCGCATGCGCTTGAGCACCTGCGGCGAGGTGGCCGGGCCCTGCAGGATGCGCGGCGACCGGCCGACGACCTCGTCCGCCGAATAGCCGGTCATGCGTTCCCAGGCCGGATTCACGTAAAGGATGCGGGGGCCGGGCCGGTCCAGCTTGGCGTCGGCGATCAGCACACCGTCGGACAACGCGTGCAGGGCCGACGCCATAACGTCCGGGGACAGGGCATTTGCCATCGCATCGCTCAACCCAAGCCGAAACACGTTCCTTTTATTTAAAATTTGGTTGATAGGCAACCACACCGACAATCCGCCGGCTGTGCTGTCGAGATGCCCGTGTCCGGCGCCGCAGGCCCCGAACTCGGCCATCGCCGCCGACCGGCCCGTTCGCGTGTCCGGGGCCGGCCGGGCGCGGCTACGGTTTTTCCTCGACGCGGGACCGGTACTCGGTCGACCCGTCCAGCGTGGCGATCGCCGCGTTGGCGCGCGCCACGGCTTCGGTGACGTTGGGATCGGTCTTGTCGAAAATCAGGTGGAAGCTGCTGCGGCTGAGCACGACGTCGCCCAGGTGCACCGGCGCCATGTCCCCGAGGACCCGTTTGACCTGGTCGCGCAGCCGCGGCGGCTCGCCCACCAGGAAATCGATCCGCCCGCGGTCGAGGAGTTTCAGGCACTGGGCGTAGGCGCGTGTGCGCTGGACGTGGATCGTGCCGTCGGCCGCCATGCGGTCCAGCTTCGCGATGCCCAGCGACCACCCCTGCGGCGCGCAGGTGTGCAGGCCCCGCATGTCCGCAAGGCTGGTGATGCGGCCGGCGTCGCCGGCCCGCGTCATGGGCACGATGGGCAGCGTGAAGATGGGATCGGAGTAGACGTACCGCTCCTGGCGGGCGCCGTTGCGCGTGTAGGGAAACGCCGCCTCGGTCGTGCCGCGCCGGACAGCCTGCTCGGCGCGCTTCCACGGGCGGTAGACGACCTTTACCTCGTGCCCCGCCCGTTCGTAGGCCGTGCGCACCAGGCGCGTGACCGGCCCGCCGCCGGGCTGCTCGCGGCCCGTGAAGGGCGCCCAGGTTCCCGTGACCAGCCGGATCGGATCGGCCGCGGCCCCGGTTGCCGCCAGGAGGACACCGGTCGTGACCGGAACCACCCATCTCCGCATCGGCGCGCGACCTCTTCGACCGCCATGTACCTCAGACGTGTTCTTAATCTGAGATTTTCATATTGCTTTGATGGCGGTCAAAGCCAGATCGCAACGGTGTGAAGACAATTGATCTGCGAAAATCAATAAAAATTTTCGGTGTATTCAATTTTTCGGGCCCGTGCTTGGATCAAACACCCCGGTCGTCGCAGCGCTCGCCGCGCGAGCGCCCCTTGGACTCGCCGCCATCGGGCCGGGCGCAGCGCTGACGATCGGCGCGGCCGCCGGGGTCGACGGGATCGGCCGGGGCATCAGGGGCTTCGCGTTCGCGCCGTGCCTCCTCCAGGGAACGCAGGCGCCGGCGCAGATAGGGGCTGACGCAGTTCGGATCGGGGTCGGCCATGGTGCAGCCCTCCTGATAGCGAGTCCGAACTACACCATGACCGCCCAGCGTGAATCAACCTAGGTTATTTTGCATCCGTTTCTTGGCAAGGCCGGCGCGCGCTCACTCCAGCTCGATGGCGCCGTCGATCTCGACGGTTTCGTTCAGCTCCGGCAATTCCAGCGTCACCTTGGCCTTCACCGTTTCGTTGCCGGAGAGCTTGCCCTCGGAGATGGCCTTGTTCACGGCCTTCTCGATCTCGCGCTGGCTGGTGACGCCGACCTTCTTGAGGAACTTCCGCGTGGCCATGTTGAAGGTTTCTTCGTTCATCGTGACTGCCCTGTCCGCCGGTTTCCGGGTGAAGTTCGCGCGCCAGCGTAGCAGGAACACCGCCGCCGAGGCACATCCTTCCCGTCCGTGAGCGGGGGCGCGCCGGCGGGGCCGGGTCAGGCGGGGATCATTGCTCGTCCTGAAGCGTGTCCATGAAGTCCCGCATCTGGTTGTGCATTTCGATGCGGGCTTCCAGCGCCTTGCCGTGGCGCTCGGCCATGCGGTCGTGAAGCTCGCGGATGCGGGCGGGATCGGGGCGGTCCGCCACCATGGCCTGCTGCATCTCGTCGCGGATGGCCATCATGTCGAGCATGGCTTCCATGTGCTGGCGCCGCATGTCCTGGCGCATTTCGGTCAGCTCGGCCTGCTTCTCGTCGCTGAGCCCCTGCATCATGCCGGGACCCATCATGCCGCCGCCCATCATAGGCCCCATCATGCCCATGCCGCTCATCATGCCGGGCCCCATCATACCCGAGCCGCCCATCATACCGGGGCCCATCATCCCGGACTGACCCATCATGCCCGGGCCCATCATGCCGGATTGGCCCATCATACCCATGCCGCCCATCATACCTGGGCCCATCATCTGCCCGCGCATCATGCCGGAGCCACTCATCATCATGCCGGGGCCGCCCTGCTGCCCCATCATGCCCGAGCGCTGGCCGCGCATGGACCGCATCATCTGACGCCGCTGGTCGGGGTCCATGTTCCGCATCATCTCGCGCATCTCGTCGCGGTCCATCTTCCCCTGCATCATGCCTTGGCCGTGGCGGTCGTCGTCGGCCTGGGCGAGCGGGGACAGGGCCAGTCCGCCGGCCATCACCGTGGCGGCCAGCGCGGCGCGCAGGGTGCGTGTTGCAAACGTCATCGCCGTTCTCCTTTCGATAATCTGAACCGAGGCCATGCCTCCGGCTGCGCGCCGAAACAGCGTGAAAGCCCTGCGCCCCCGCGAGCAAACCGGCGGGTGCGGCGCTACCCCGGATGCACCGGACCGGCCGGGCGGCACGCTGCCCGGACGCATCCGGATGCACCTTCATGCGCCACGGTCGGCCTTCCGCTTGCTGGAAGGTCAAGCACCAATGCGGGGTGATGCCGACAAAAGCGGCGGGTTCGCTCGGCAGGCGCCGCGAGAGGGTTACTCTCGTCGCGCGCGCTGCCGGCCCATCAACCGGGCGAACTTGGTGAGCAGCTTGACGGTGTCGGCGTCGAGGTCGTGGACGGTCTGGACGAGCTTGCGCTGGGCGCGGCGGTGTTCGGTGTCGTGGCGGGGCAGCTCGTCGAAGCGGAAGAACTCCTCCAGCGGCTGCCCCAACGCGTCCGCCAGGTGCACCAGCGTGGTGAGGCTGGGCGCGGTCTTGCCCGTTTCGTACTGCGAGAGAGTCTGGGACTCGACGCCCGCGGCTTCAGCGAGCTTTTCCTGACCGTAGCCGCCGACCTTGCGCAGTTCCTGGATGCGCACGCCCAGCATGCGCTGAACGTCGTACACGCGCTGCGTCTTGGTGTTGCGCCGCTTCGCCATCGCGGCGGAGCGTGCCGACGCGGCGATGAAGCCGACACATATGCAAAATCGTATTCGGCGCTCAACCCTCTTTTAGTTGGTGTGTGAGTCATAGTACGGTTCGCTCGTACACCGATTCAGAAACCAGAGCAGTTTTGATATGGGTGACACACTGGATCAGCGCGGGTGGCCGGTGCGGCTTGGCGGGCTGGTGCCGCGCGCGGGCGCAAGCGCACCGGTCCCGGCCGAACGCGAGCGGGTGGCGTGGTGCGTGCGCTGGATGCGGGCGGACGTGGCCGGGCTGTCGCGGCGTGCGGCGGCGCGGCGGACCGGCTTTTCCCTGGCGCGCGTGGCGGCGTTCGAAACCGCCTGCGACGGCGTGCCGACCCGCTACGCCGGGCGGCTGCTGCGCGCGTGCGATGTGGAACCCGACGCCTTCATCGACGTGCTTTTCGGCCCCACGGACTGGCCGCGCGACCCGGCGATGTTCACACCCCTGCCCGCCGACGCCCGCGCCCTCGAATCCCTGCTCCGCCTCTGGCGCACCGAACCTACCGGCGCGAACGCCTCCCTGCGGCGGCTCGTCGAGGCGACGTTGGGTGGGGTTCCAAAGTAAATACAAAAGCCTGAAAGAACAAAGCAACGTTTGTATCGATCAAACTACTTTTACTTAATTATTTATATTAACTTTACTATATTACACTTTATTCATTGCGTCATATAATTTTAGTAATGTTATTGACTCAACGCTTCCATCAAGAGGAAAAATTTTGTACCCTACTTTTGGCGTGGGATCGGTTGTCGATTCGGCGCTCGAATTACAATGAGCTTGGCAGCCTTCGAGGAAACTTTCTTTAAATTTACCAAGATTAAAAACAAATGATGGGACAAACCCTCCAAAAAGGCCCGCGCATGCGTACAAATTTCCATGAGATGGCAAAAATATAATAAGATGACATTTCTGCTCTTTTTCCTTTTGATCTAATACGGTGTTCGCCATTTTTAGGCCATCTTTTATACCTTTTTGTTGTTGCCAAAATGTTAAAGCTGCCCCACGGTCGTTCAAAATATTGCGTAAAAAATCACCGTTGTTGCTAAACGTCCATTCTTTTTCAAATAATAAATGTCCTGAGCCCAACAATATTTTGGACATCATTTGAATATGTGATATAAAATCTACGGAAATAGATCCTTGAAAATGACTTTCTTGTTGAATTTTGCACGATAGACGTGCTTGTTCGAGATTCTCTATCGGATTCCCGTCCCCATCAAACATTTTTTTACCACTTTTATTTATTTTTCCCAAAATAACTTTTTCTACTTCATCTCTCGGTCCCGATATTTCTTCAATATTATATCTTTCGCGATATTCAGTGTTAACATCCAGCTTAAACTCAGTATGGACCTGACCGCTTTTGTCTACCTTGAATTTAGCATTTTTCCCGCTCCCGGTTGAAAAGACAGACAGATCAAGATCACTCAGTCCAATTTGATTTGCTGCCATACTTACAATTGGATCTTTTAAGTAAGATGCATCTATGCTAGAGCCTAAATCGTTATTACACTTTGCGCTTACATCGAATGTTACAAATTTATTGCTTCCCCCAATAGATCTGGGTATAATATGTTCTTTTGAGGCTTTGTATGTACTGTCGTGAGAATCGTTGTAGATCCTGTTTTTGCTGTATATACAGTAGGGCATTTTTCCACCATGATTCCATGCAGGATCGACGTTATTAATTGATGAGCCCCAAACTAAACGAAACCTAGTGTTGAGTATATGACATATGGAAGACCATGTAAGATTACAGCATCTCACGTCTTTTCGGGAACAGGTGTGGATGGCCGTGACAAGCACGGCCATGAGGGTTTGGGGCCGACTTTCCTACGCCGTAACGGTCGAACACCGTTGCGGCTATCCGCGCCGTGATTCTCGGTTTGCATCCGATCTGTACCATTTTTCGTGGTCTGCCGGAACGTACAGCCGGTCGTGAGGGACCCATTCAGTGCCGCGAGACGCCGGTGTCGAGTGACAGATGGGGTCAAACTGCCTGTCAGTTTGTCAAACAGCCTCCTGTTTGTTGATGCGATCCGCCTTCTCCACGAGTTGCCGGGCCTGGCGGACGGAGGCGGCGTCGATCATGCGGCCGTCGAGGGTGACGGCGCCGCGGCCGTCGCGCTGGGCTTCGGCCATGGCGTCGAGGATGCGGCGGGCGTGCTGGACGGCGGTGTCGTCGGGCGTGTTGACCTCGTTCGCCAGCTCGATCTGGGCGGGATGGATGGCCCACTTGCCCTCGCAGCCGAGCACGCTGGCGCGGTGGGCTTGGGCGCGGAAGCCGTCACTGTCTTGCACGTCGCCGAAGGGGCCGTCGATGGGGCGCAGGCCGTTGGCGCGCGCGGCGACGACCATGCGCGCGATGGCGTAGTGCCACATGTCAGCCCAGTGGGTCTGGCGCGAGCCGTCGGCCAGGGTGTCGGTGAGCACGCTGTAGGCGGGGTTGGGGCCGCCGATCGTGGTCACGCGCATGCCGGTGGAGGCGGCGTAGTCGGCCACGCCGAAGTGCAGGCTTTCGTTGCGCGACGAGGCGGCGGCGATGGCCTCGACGTTCTGCATGCCCAGCGCGGTTTCGATCAGCAGCTCGAAGCCCAGGCGCTTCTGCCGGCCGGTGGCGGCTTCCAGCTGGCTGACCAGCATGTCCACGGCGTAGACGTCGGCGGCCGTGCCCGCCTTGGGGATCATCACGAGGTCCAGGCGCTCGCCCGTCTGCTCCAGGATGTCGACGAGATCCCGGTACATGTAGTGGGTGTCGAGGCCGTTGATGCGGATGGACACCGTCTTCTCGCCGTAGTCGACGGTGTTCAGCGCCTCGATGATGTTTTTGCGCGCCTGGAGCTTGTCGTCCGGCGCGACGGCGTCCTCCAGGTCGAGGAAGAGGACGTCGGCGGCGCTGCTGGCCGCCTTTTCCAGCATCTTGGCGTTGCTGCCGGGAACGGCGAGTTCGCTGCGGTTGAGGCGCGCGGGCGCGGGCTGGACGGGCGTGTGGCTCATTTTGAAGACCTCTCGTGGCGGGCCGCCGCGTTTTAGCCGCCTCGGGTCAGATTCGTCAGCCCCCGCGCAAGGGGATGGCGTTCGGTCACGAGCTCCTTCAGGCGCGCGTCGAGGACGTGGGTGTAGATCTGCGTCGTGGAGATGTCGGCGTGGCCCAGCATCTGCTGCAGCGAGCGCAGGTCGGCGCCGTTGGCGAGCAGGTGCGTGGCGAAGGCGTGGCGGACGACGTGCGGGGAGACGCGGTCGGGGTGGATGCCGGCGCGCACCGCCAGGTCCTTGAGCAGCTGCGCCACGCGGTCGCGCGTCAGGTGGCCCGAGCGCGACGTCCGCGAGGGGAACAGCCAGCCCGCGTCCGCGCCGGGCGGCAGGAAGCTGGGCCGCAGCGGCAGGTAGGCGGCGAGGGCGTCGCGCGCCGGCTGGTTGATGGGGACCATGCGCTCGTTGCCGCCCTTGCCCTCGATCACGAGGGTGTCCGAGCGGCGCCGGGCCGCGCGCACCGGCAGCGTGACCAGTTCGCTGACGCGCAGGCCGGTGGCGTAGAGCAATTCCACCAGCGCGGCGAGGCGCAGGCCGCGCGGCCCCTCCAGCGCGCGCGCCTCGGCGAGCAGGCGGTCGACCTCGTCCTCGCCCAGCACCTTCGGCAGCGGGCGCTTGGGCGTGGGGCTGTCCAGCGCCTGGGCGGGGTCGTCGGCGCGCCAGCCCTCGGCGTAGAGGAAGCCGTAGAACTGCCGCAGCGTGGCGATGCGCCGGGCGGCCGTGCGCTCCGCCAGCCCCTGCGCGTGCAGGTCGGCGAGGTAGGCGCGGATCGCGCCCGCGTCCGCCCCCGCTAGCGACTCGCCGCGCGCGGCCAGGAACCCGGCAAGGTCGCGCAGGTCGCGGCCGTAGGCGGCGAGGGTGTTGTCGGCCGCCGCACGCTCACCCGCCATCATCTCCAGGAAGCGCTCGATCAGGGCGTCCTGGCTGGCGGTCATGGCCCGGCCTCAGATCCCGTTGGCGGCGGCGGCCTCGATGGCGATGCGGCGCGCGACCCCGGTGAGCTCCACGCGGCGCAGGGCCGTCAGCGCGGTCCCCAGCACCATGGGGTGGATGCGTTCCAGGCCGCTCTCGCCGAGGACGACGAGAGAGAGCAGCACCGTCTCGCCCGTGCGGCCGGCGCGGCCAGCCTCGCGCAGGGCGTAGAGCAGCGCGGCCGGGGGCGCCGGGCGGGCACCGTCCCCGGCGGCGCCAGCGATCTCGATCCAGGGGCGCGCGTCATTCACCTCCAACGCCTGGAAGCCCGCGCGCACCACGCTTTCGCGGAACGCCAGCGTGGTGCCCTCGGCCTCGGTGGCGGAACGCCACGCCGCGAGGCTGCCGTTGGCGGGCACGTGCGCCGCCCCGGCCAGCCGCGCGTAGGGCACCAGGGCCGTCACCGCGGCCTTGGCCGCCGGGTCCACGATGGCCTCGCCCTGGGCCATCTGCAGCCACTTGCCCGCGGCCTCGCCGCGCCCGGCCACGTAGAGCAACCGCCCGCCGGGGCCGGTAAACCACGCCAGCTCGGCGCGCGGCGTCATCTCGGCCGCGACGGGCGCGAACAGCCGCGCCAGGGCCGGATACAGCGACGGCTCGGCGGTCTGCATCACCTGCCGGATCAGCTCCGCCCTGACCGCGTCCTCGCTCTCGTCGCGCGCGGCCTGGTGGTACAGGGCGCGCCGCCGGGTCGGGGTCATGGCCTGGACCGCGTCCTCCTCGGTCAGGCTGGCGGCGTTCTTCAGGCGGGCCGACTCGAAGCTGAAGCGGTCGTAGAGCGCGCCCAGGCGCTCGGCCGGCAGCGCCCCCATGGCGGCGGCGCGCTCGGCGGCGCGGGCGCGGCGCGACAGCGGCGTCTTCGGCGACTCCGCGATGGCCGCGAGCACGCCCGGGCCGGCCCCGTCCAGCATGGCGTCGGGCACGGGCGTGTCCGTGGCGGCCAGCAGCGCCAGCGTCAGCGCGCCCGGCCGCTCGGGCAGCGGCAGAGAATCGGCGCCGCCGTCCACCGCGTCGTAGAGCGCCAGGAAGGGCGAGGCCTGCCCGCCGGCCTTCTCGCGCAGGAGGCGCACGGTGAGCGCGGCCTGCTGCGGCTTGCCAGTGTGGTGCTGGCAGACCGCCAGCGCCCGCTGCCAGAAGCTGTGATCGTATTGGCCGAGGCCGTCGCGCACGCGCTGGCAAGCGCCTTCGACGTCCCGGCGCAGGAAGAGCGCCTGCACGCGCAGGCGGGCCAGCTCGGCCGTGCGGTGCTCGCGCGGGACCACGCTCAGCAGGCGCAGCAGCCCCTCGGTGTCGCCCATCGCCCACAGCCGGCGCAGGCGCGCGTGCAGGAGGTCGGGGCCGTCCGTGTCCCCGGCGCGCGTGCGCTCGGGGGGCGCCGTGCTCGACAGCAGCAGCCGCCGCGCCAGCTTGCGAAGCGCGGGGGCGTGCAACTCGGCCGGGATGCGGGGAAGCAGCCGCGCGACCACATGGCGCGGCGTGCCGTCCCAGATGGCGGCGCCCAGGCCCTGGCCGCCGGGGTCGAGCACGCCGATCGTGGCCGGGTCCAAATCGCCCAGCGGCGCGACGTCGATGCCCTCGCCGGCGCCCTTGTCCTCTTCGCCGGCAGCCGTGTCGCCCCCGGTGTCGGGCGCGGACCCGTCGGCCGGCGTGTCGCCGTCCGGCTGCGCGGAATCCGCGGCCGGTTCCGTGTCGGCCGAGCCGGTGTCGGCCGGCTCCAGGCTCAGCGGCTCGCCGGCATCGCCGTCCTGCGCCCGCGCGGCTGCCGCCGTCAGCCCCGCGGCCAGCGCCAGGGCCAGGACCGCCACCCCGGCGCGGCACCGGGACACACCGGCCGACTCGCCCGCGTTAGCTGTCGAAAAAGCGCGCATCGGGAATCGTGATCTCCACCTGCTGGCGCGGCACGGGGAAATCCCACAGCGTGACGAAAATCCCGCCGCCGACGACGGCGAGCAGGATGACAACAAGAAGAGCAAGGCTGACGTGCTTCATGGGCTCCACTGCCGAAAAGGCGGCACGACCTTGCGTCGCGCCGTCGCTATCGTGCTAGGTTCCGAGTATGACGACTTTGGGGCATCCTGGTGCGCGGCGCAAAACCTGCGCCCGGCGACCACCGGAGCGCCCCGTCCCACGCTGCGCGCACCATCCGCAGAGCGCAATGACCAACCCGTCGACCGCTGACGCTCTTCCGTGTTCCGTTGCCCTCGTGGGGTTGATGGGCGCGGGCAAGAGCGCGATCGGCACCCGCCTGGCTCACCACTGGGGCGTGGCCTTCACCGACACCGACACCGAGGTCGAGCGCGCCGCCGGGATGTCGATCGCGGACATCTTCGAACTGCACGGCGAACCCGCGTTCCGCGACTGCGAGCGCCGCGTCATCGCGCGCCTGCTGGACGGCCCGCCGCAGGTCCTGGCCACCGGCGGCGGCGCCTTCGTGCAGGACGCCACGCGCGCGCTCATCCGGGAGCGGGCGGTGTCGGTATGGCTCAAGGCCGACCTCGACACCCTGTACCGCCGCACGCACAAGCGCGGGCACCGGCCGCTGCTCCAGACCGAGGACCCGCGCGCCAAGCTGGAGCGCCTGGCCGCCGAGCGCGACCCGCTCTACGCGCAGGCGGACCTGACCGTGCCCACGGACGACCGCCCGCTCGACGCCACGGTCGCGGCCGTCGCCCAGGCCGTGGAAGCCCACTTCGCCGCGCGCGGCACGCCGCCGACCCCCCGGACCGGAGCGACCGAGTCGTGACCACCCACAGCCCCGAAGCCGTCGAGCGCGTCGAGGTGGACCTCGGCAGCCGGTCCTACCCCATCCTCGTCGGGCCGGAGCTGCTCGCCACCGGGGGCGAGCACATCCGCGAGGTCCTGGACGCGCGGCGGGTGTTCGTCGTCGCCGACGAGACCGTGGCCGGACTGCACCTGCCCGCCTTCCAGCGCGGCCTGGAACAGGCGGGGCTGCGGCACGAGGCCTTCGTCGTCCCGGCGGGCGAGCACACCAAGGATTTTTCCCACCTGGAGCGGCTGGTCGACCGGCTGCTGGACGCCGGGGCCGAGCGCCGCGACGTCGTGGCCGCGCTGGGCGGCGGTGTCGTGGGCGATCTGGCGGGCTTCGCCGCGGCGGTGACGCTGCGCGGGCTGGCCTACGTGCAGGTGCCGACGACGCTGCTGGCGCAGGTGGACAGCTCCGTCGGCGGCAAGACGGGCATCAACACCCGCCACGGCAAGAACCTCGTCGGCGCCTTCCACCAGCCCTCGCTGGTGCTCGCCGACACCGACGTGCTGGACACCCTGCCGGCGCGCGAGCTGCGCGCGGGCTACGCCGAGGTCGTGAAGTACGGCTGCATCAACGACGCGCCCTTCTTCGCCTGGCTGGAAACCAACGGCCTCGACGTGCTGGAGGGCCGGACCGCCCCCCGGCGCGAGGCCATCGTGCGTTCGTGCCGGCGCAAGGCCGGAATCGTCGCCGAGGACGAAACGGAATCCACCGGCGCGCGGGCGCTGCTCAACCTGGGCCACACCTTCGCCCATGCGCTGGAGGCCGAGTGCGGCTACGACGGGACGCTGCTGCACGGCGAGGCCGTGGCGATCGGGCTGGTGCTGGCGGCGGAGCTTTCCGCCGAGCTGGGCGTCTGCCCCGGCGCCGACGCGGCGCGCGTGCGCGCCCACCTCGCGGCGGCGGGCCTGCCCACGAGCCCCCTGGACCGCCCGGCCGTCGCCTGGTCCGTGGCGCGCCTGCTGGACCACATGGCCCACGACAAGAAGGTCCGCGACGGGCGCGTGACCTTCGTGCTCATGCGGGGCATCGGCGCGGCCTACCTGAGCCGCGAGGTGCCGCGCGAGGCCGTCGCGGCCGTGCTCGGGAACGCCCTCATGGCCGCCTGAGCCCTTTCCCCTTCACCACCGGGTTCATGCTTGATGGGAAGTGAGATCGCGATCTCCGTCCTCGTCATCGTCGCGCTGCTGATGGCGTCGGGGTTCTTTTCCGGCTCCGAAACGGCGTTGACCGGGGCCTCGCGCCCACGCATCCACGCCGCCGCCCAGCAGGGCAGCCGCGCCGCGCAAATCGTGTATGCCCTGTGGGAGCGCAAGGAGCTGCTGATTGGCGGCATCCTGCTGGGCAACAATCTGGTGAACATCGCCGCCTCCGCGATCGCCACGGCCGTGTTCATCAAGCTGGTGGGGGACGCCGGCACGATCTACGCCACCGTGCTGATGACGCTCCTGGTGCTGGTGTTCGCGGAGGTGCTGCCCAAGACCTACGCCATCCACAACGCCGAAAAGGTCTCGCTGGCGGTGGCGCCGGTGATGCGCGTGGTGATGGCGGTCTTCGGCCCGGCCACGCACGCCATCAACTTCCTGGCGCGCGGGGTGCTGCGGCCCTTCGGCGTCGACATCGGGGCGCCGCTGGGCTCCAGCCAGACCGAGGAGGAGCTGCGCGGCGCCATCGACCTGCACGCCGGCGGCACCGAGGAGGTGCGCCAGGAACGCCAGATGCTGCGCTCCATCCTGGATCTGGGCGACGTCGAGGTGGGCGAGATCATGACCCACCGCAAGAACATCATCGCCCTCAACGCGGACGAGGACGTGGACACCCTGATCGAGCAGGTGCTGGATTCGCCCTTCACCCGCATCCCCGTCTGGCGCGAGACGACCGACAACATCGTGGGCGTGCTGCACGCCAAGGAGCTGTTCCGCGCCTTCAAGGAAGCCGGCGGCGACACGAGCGCGCTGCACGTCGGCGAGATCATGCACGCGCCCTGGTTCATCCCCGATTCCACGGACCTGCTGCGCCAGCTTCAGTCCTTCCGGCGGCGGCAGGAGCACTTCGCCATCGTCGTGGACGAGTACGGCGAGATGCTCGGCATCGTCACGCTGGAGGACATTCTGGAGGAGATCGTCGGCGACATCGCCGACGAGCACGACGTCGAGATCGCCGGCGTGACCACGCTCAAGGACGGCGCCATCCTGGTCGAGGGCACGGTCACGATCCGCGACCTCAACCGTCAGTTCGAGTGGACCCTGCCGGACGAGGAAGCCTCCACGATCGCCGGGCTGGTGCTGCACGAGGCCCGCCGGATTCCCGAAGTGGGCCAGACCTACGTCTTCCACGGTTTCCGCTTCGAGATCCTGGGCCGCCAGCGCAACCAGGTGACCTCCATCAAGATCACGCCGGTGGAGGACGAAAACGCCGAGGAAACCGGGTAGGATCGTTAGGCCACCGCCGAAAGGGCACCGCCATGCCGCTGTCCGACCCCACCGAGCGCGAGCCGCTGCACCGCCGCCGCTACGTCTTCGACGGCTACCGGCGCGCGGACGGCCTGTGGGACATCGAGGGCCGGATCGTGGACACCAAGGCCTACACCTTCGCCAACACCGACCGCGGCACGATCCCGGCGGGCGAGCCGCTGCACGAAATGGCGGTGCGGCTGACACTGGACGACGATTTCACGATCCGCGACATCGAGGCCGCGACGGACCACGGCCCCTTCACCGTCTGCCCCGGCGCGACCGCGACCTACCGCGCGCTCATCGGGCACAGCGTGGGCGCGGGCTGGCGGCGCACGCTGCGCAAGGTGGCCGGCGGCTGGGACGGGTGCACGCACATCACCGAGCTGCTGGGTGCGATGGGCACGGTCGCCTTCCAGACCATCGGCCCCGCCCGCGCCAAGCGTGCGGGCGACAGCGGCGGCGACGGCGAGCGCGGCCTCATCGGCACCTGCCACGCCTTCCGCCGCGACGGCCCCGTGGTGCGCCGGCAGTGGCCGGAGCACGCCACCCCGCCGGACGGCGAAGAGACGTGACCGCCTCTCACGCCGGGGCGCGCGGCGGCATGCCCAGGCGGAACAGCAGCCCGTGGCCCGCGTTGGCGTGGCCGCGTTCCGTGGCCGCGCTGCGGAAGTAGCCCAGCACGAAGGTCCGCACCGCCGAGGTCAGCCCGCCCACGGCGCGCTGGGCATCCACCCCGGCGACGATGTCGCTGACCGTCACGCCCTCGCGCCGGGCGATCTCCTCCAGGCTTTCCCACAGTTCGGGTTCGAGCCGCAGACTCGTCCGCCGGCCGTTCACGGTGACGTTCCGGCTCACGAGCGCGCTCGACAAGGCATCCCGACCATCCGCCATCGGGTTCGACGTGCCCCCTCGCTTTCACAACCTATCCGGCTAGGCCGTGCGGCGAAGGATAGACACGCTGCACGCGTTTGCAACCAGAAATGACGTATCCGAGGAGTTATACCCGTTATCCGAGCGCGCGACCGCCGGCGTGTCACGCCCCGGCGATGCGCGCGTCCTCGGCCGGGGTGCGGGCCGTGAGCTGGAGGGCGTGCACGCGCTCGGCCAGTTCGGCGCTGAGCGCGTCGTGGATCATGCGCTGGCGCTGCACGCGGCTGACGCCCTCGAACACGGGGCTGACGACGGTAACGCGGAAGTGCGTCTCGCCGCCGGGCAGCCAGCCGCTGTGGCCGCGGTGCTTGTGGGAGTCGTCCGCGATCTCCAGGCGCTCGGGCGTGAAGGCGTCGCGGAGCTTGGCCTCGATGCGCTCGGCCATGGTCATGGCTGCCTCGCGGAATTCCGATAGCCGGCAGGGTTGTGGCCCTGAACGCCGCTGATAGCCTTCCCGCGCCGCCGCATGCAAGCGCGGCCGACCCGCAGGCCCCGGACCCAACCGCGCAGAACCCACGCGACCCGCCGCATGAGCACCCAAACCGCCACCGCCACGGGCGCATTCTCGCGCCGAGCCGCCTACCTGTTGCTCGCCGCCGTCGTGCTGATCTGGGGCGCGAACTGGCCTGTCATGAAGGTCGGCCTGGCCTATGTGGAGCCCTTCACCTTCACGGCGCTGCGCATGCTGCTGGGCGCGGCGGCGCTGTTCGGCGTGCTGGCGGCGACGGGGCGGCTGGCGGTGCCGACGCGCCGCGACCTGCCGGTGCTGCTGTCGGTCGGGCTGTTCCAGATGGCGGGCTTCCTGGCCTGCGTCATGTTCGGCCTGCAGACCGTGGATGCGGGGCGCTCGGCCATCCTGGCCTACACCACCCCGCTGTGGGTGACGCCCGTGGCCGTCGCCGTGCTGGGCGAGCGCATCGGCGCCTGGAAAGGGATCGGGCTGGGGCTCGGCCTCGCCGGGGTGGCGGCGATGTTCAACCCGCTGGGCTTCGCCTGGGACGACCCGGCGGTGGTGCGCGGCAACGGCCTGCTGATGCTGGCCGCGTTCTGCTGGGCGGTGGCGATCCTGCACGTGCGCGCGCACAGCTGGGATTCCTCGCCGCTCCAGCTGGCGCCCTGGCAGATGTGCGTGGCCGCGCCGATCCTGACCGCGCTGGCGCTCACCTTCGAGGGCACCGGGAGCATCACCTGGGCGCCCGAGTTCCTGGCCGTGATCGCCTACAACGCCCCGCTGGCCACGGCCTTCTGCTTCTGGGGGGCGGTGACGGTGACGCGCGCCCTGCCCGCGATCTCCACCTCGCTGGGCTTCCTGGGGGTACCGGTGCTGGGGATGCTGCTGGCAGCGGTGACACTGGGCGAGACGCTGACGCTGACGCGCGTGAGCGGGCTGGTGCTCATCGTCGCCGGAATGGCGCTGGTCAACCTGGCGGACCTGCGCAGCGACTGACCGCCGGCGGGCCGCGCTTCCTTGTCTCACCGCGCGGCGCCACCCATACTTTCGGCACCATGAAGAAAGCCGCCGCCGAAGCCCTTTCCCGCCCGTTCCGCGACAGCCGGGCCTACGCCCGGAGCGAGCCGCGTGCGTGCGACCAGCCGGGCTGCGAGGGCGTGGGCGAATACCGCGCCCCGCGCTCGCGCGAGCGGCTGAACGAGTACTACTGGTTCTGCCTGGACCACGTGCGCGCCTACAACCGCTCGTGGAACTACTTCGCCGGCATGAGCGAAGAGGAGATCGAGCGCGAACGCGAGCGCGACTGCACGGGCAGCCGCCCCACCTGGCCCTTCGCCAGCCTGGGCCGCGGCGGTCCCCGCTACGGCACACGCGGCTTCCGCGACGACTTCGGCTTCTTCCACGAGGAACGCGGGGACGAGGACGGCGCGCGCGCCCACTGGCAGGAAGAGCGCGGTAGCGGCACCGGCTCGAAGCGGCGCGCCCGCACGCCCGAGGACGAGGCGCTGGCGGAGCTGGACCTGCAGCGCCCCGTGACCTTCGCCGACATCAAGGCGCGCTACAAGGCGCTGGTGAAGCGCTTGCACCCCGACGCCACGGGCAACCGCGACGAGGCGCAGCAGGACAAGCTGAAGGCCGTGAACCAGGCCTACGCCACGCTGCGCACCGCCTGGGGGCGGTGACCCGTCCGCGGATCTCGTTGCCGGCTCTCGGGGGTACGCAAACGCCGGTCGGCCACCTACATCGGAGAGCGAGCGCGCCCGCCCGCGGTGCGCGGGATGGCAACGGAAAGGACGACGATGGCAGCAGAGACGGCAACGGCGCCGGGTGTCAGCCAGCAGCCCGACATCAAGGTGTCGGTGCGCCAGACCTTCGGCATCGACAGCGACATGGAGGTTCCCGCGTTCAGCCAGGGCGACGAGCACGTTCCCGAGCTGGACGAGACCTACCGCTTCGACCACGACACCACGCTGGCGATCCTGGCGGGCTATGCCTACAACCGCCGCGTCCTGATCCAGGGCTACCACGGCACCGGCAAGTCCACCCACATCGAGCAGGTGGCGGCGCGGCTGAACTGGCCGTGCATCCGCATCAACCTGGACAGCCACATCTCGCGCATCGACTTGGTGGGCAAGGACGCCATCGTCCTGCGCGACGGCAAGCAGGTGACGGAGTTCCGCGAGGGCCTGCTGCCGTGGGCGCTGCAAAACCCCACGGCGCTGGTGTTCGACGAGTACGACGCCGGCCGCCCGGACGTGATGTTCGTCATCCAGCGCGTGCTGGAGGTCGAGGGCAAGCTGACGCTCTTGGACCAGAACCGGGTGATCCACCCCCACCCGGCCTTCCGCCTCTTCGCCACGGCGAACACCGTGGGCCTGGGCGACACGACGGGCCTCTACCACGGCACGCAGCAGATCAACCAGGGCCAGATGGACCGCTGGAACATCGTGGCCACGCTCAACTACCTCCCCAGCGAGGAGGAGAAGGCGATCCTGCTGCAAAAGCTGCCGCAGTACGACAGCGAGCAGGGCCGCAACACCATCCAGGCCATGGTGAACTGCGCCGACCTGACGCGCGCCGGCTTCATGAACGGCGACATCTCCACCGTGATGAGCCCGCGCACGGTTATGACCTGGGCGGAGAACGCGGCGATCTTCAACGACCCCGGCTTCGCCTTCCGCGTCAGCTTCCTCAACAAGTGCGACGAGCTGGAGCGGCCCATCGTGGCCGAGTACTACCAGCGCTGCTTCGGCACCGAGCTGCCGGAGACGGGCGTGAACGCGACGATCGTTTAGGCAGGGCGCATGAGCCGGAACACCGGCGGCGAAAGCAGCAGCGAGCGCTTCAAGCAGGCGACCGGCGCCACGCTGCGCGCGCTGGCGCGGCGGTCGGACGTGACCGCGAGCTTCCACACCAACCATCAGACCGGCTCGCAGGCGGGCACGGACGTCCAGCTGCCCGAGCCGGGCCGCGAGATGTCCAGCGAGGAAGCCGCCCGACTGCGCGGCGAGGCCGACGCCTGTGCCGTGCGCATGCGCTACCACGACCAACGGGTCCACAGCGCCAACCGCCCCACGACCCAGGCGGCGCGCGAGGTCTTCGACGCCGTGGAGCAGGCGCGCTGCGAGTCGCTGGGCAGCACCTTCGCCGGGGTGTCCGCCAACCTCGACGCCGCGCTGGACGAACGCTACCGGGCGCGCGGCTACACGCACATCCAGCACCGCGAGGATGTGCCGCTTTCCGAAGTGCTGCGCGTGCTGGCGCGCGAGCGCATGACCGGCCAGACGCCGCCGCCGGCCGCCAAGGCCATGCTGGACGCCTGGCGCCCCACGCTGGACGCCGACGTGCTGCGCGACCTGGAGGAGATGGCCGGCCAGCGCGAGGATCAGGCCGGCTACGCCCACACCGCCCACCGCCTGCTGCGCCACCTGGACCTGGAAGCGCCCGAGGAGGAGACCCCCGAGGAGGAGCAGCAGGAAGAGGCCGAAGCCGAAGAGGGCGGCCAGGACGACGAGAACGAGGACACCACGGGCTCCGCCGGGCAGCAGCACGGCCAGGACCACGGCGGCGAGGAAAGCGAGTCGGGCGAGCAGCAGCACGCCAGCGCCGCCGCCGAGGAGTCGCAGACGGAGTCCCAGAGCCAGACGGTCGCCGGCGCGAGCTCGGAGCAGCCCGGCCGCCCCGGCACGGAGCCGCGCCCCGACCGCGACCACAATCAGGCGGAACAGCCGCCCTATCAGGCCTACACCACGGCGTTCGACGAGACCGTGGACGCCGCCGATCTGTGCGACCCGGACGAGTTGACGCGCCTGCGCCGCGTGCTGGACCAGCAGCTCACCCACCTCCAGGCGGTCGTCTCGCGCCTCGCCAACCGCCTGCAGCGCCGCCTGATGGCGCGGCAGACGCGCGCGTGGCAGTTCAACCTGGAAGAGGGCTATCTGGACACCGCGCGCCTGGCCCGCGTGATCGCCAACCCGGACCAGCCGCTTTCCTACAAGCAGGAGACGGAGAGCGAATTCCGCGACACCGTGGTCACGCTGCTGCTGGACAACTCCGGCTCGATGCGCGGGCGGCCCATCACCGTGGCGGCGATGAGCGCCGACATCCTGGCGCGCACGCTGGAGCGCTGCGGCGTGAAGGTGGAGGTGCTGGGCTTCACCACGCGCATGTGGAAGGGCGGTCAGTCGCGCGAGCGCTGGATCGCGAACGGCAAGCCGGCGCATCCCGGCCGCCTGAACGACCTGCGCCACATCGTCTACAAGAGCGCCGAGACCCCCTGGCGCCGCGCCCGGCGCAAGCTGGGCCTGATGCTGCGCGAGGGCGTGCTCAAGGAGAACATCGACGGCGAAGCGCTGATGTGGGCCCACCAGCGCCTGATCGCGCGGCCCGAGCAGCGCCGCATCCTCATGGTCATCTCCGACGGCGCGCCGGTGGACGACTCCACGCTCTCGGTGAACCCCGGCACCTATCTGGAGCGTCACCTGCGCCAGGTCATCGACTGGATCGAGCGGCGCTCGCCCGTGGAGCTGACGGCCATCGGCATCGGCCACGACGTCACGCGCTACTACCGGCGCGCGGTGACGATCCACGACGCCGAACAGCTCGGCGGCACGATGATGGACAGCCTCGCCGACCTCTTCGACGAGCAGCCCGTCAGCACCAGCGCGCGCGGCGGCCAGCAACGGGACCGGACCGCCCGAAGCGGCTCGTCCGTTTGGCGGCGCTGACCTGCGTTTCCCCCACCGCCTTCGCCCGTTCGGACAGCGGACGCGCTCCGGCGCGCGTGCGATCCTGCCGGTCCGTTGCGCGGTCCCGCCTCGGGACCGGCGCCGGATCGGAGGACGCAACCGTGATCGGCTTCAAACGCATCGCGATCTGGGCGCTCGCTGCCCTGCTGCTGGTCCCGGGCGCCGCGCACGCCCAGCGGGAGCTGACCGTGGCGGCGCTGACGGGCTGGCCGCCCTTCTCCGACGAGGGCCTGCCGGCGAACGGCTTCGCCAACGAGGTCATCACGGTCGCGCTCAAGCGCGCCGGCTACGACGCCCGGGTGGAGATGATGCCGTGGCCGGAAGCCAAGGCCAGCGTCATGGCCGGGGAACACGACGTGCTCTCCTCGGTCTGGCACACCGAAGCCCGCGCGGAGAAGCTCGCCTTCACCGACCCCGTCGCCGAGAACCGCATCGTCTTCATCGCGCCGGCGGAGTCGCCCTTCACCTACACCGGCCTCGACAGCCTGAAAGGCAAGACGGTCGCCGTGGCGGAGGAATACCACTACGCCGAAGCGTTCCTGGAATCCGACGCCTTCACGCGCCTGGAGAACCCCAATCTGGTCGCCGGGCTGTTCCAAGTGGCCAACGGCGAGGCGGATCTGGCCGTGGGTGACGAGCTGACCGCGCGCTACCTGATCGGCGAGAGCGCCAAGCGCTTCGAGGGCATGGACTTCGCCCTGAGCGAGCGCGCGCTCAGCGAACGCCCGCTGCACGTGGGTGTCAGCCGCGCCGTGGCGGGCACGCAGGCGATCGTCACGGCGTTCAACGAGGCGCTGGCCGCGATGCGGAAAGAGGGGACCTACGTGGAGATCAAGGAGAAGCACGGGCTTACAGAGGCGGACGCGCCGCAACAAGTGGCAACACCCGACGCGGAGTGAAGCCGCACGCAGCGAAAACCGCGTTGAGTCGCATCGAATTTGGCGGAATAGCTTGCGCGATTTGAATCCTTTTCTTGCAACATCGCGCGCGACCCCCGTGGATACGGACGTATCTGCCGCCGAGCGCACGCGAATGTCATGCGCGTGCCACAAACGACCGCAATTCGACTTGATCCGGATGAAAAGGTTAACGCGCTGTTAACTTTTGCCGTGCCAGGCTGTGCCCACTGAGCAGGAGGCCGTGTGCGCACATGCGCTGGCAGGATCGCCATACCAGCTGGTTCCGGCGGGCCGTCCGCCCCGGCCGCGTGCTACGCGGCCTGGGGCGCGAGGAGCGCGGCACGGCGGCGGCTGAGTTCGCCTTGCTGATCACGCCGCTGATGGTGATCATGTTCGGCATCGTGCAGTTCGGCCTCGCCTTTTCCGTCTACAACACCATGACGGACGCCGCGCGTCGAGCCGCCCGCGCCGTGGCGGTCCAGGGCGAGGCGCCGGGGAACGCCGGCACCATCGCCCAAAACAGCCTGCAAAGCTGGGGCCACACGCAGTTCAGCGTGGACACCGAGGTGGCCCCCGACGGGCGTGTCACCGTCCGCATCAGCACGGGGCTCAGCGAAGCAGCGCTGATCAATCCGGTCGGTCTCATCCCGGACGACGCCCAGCTCAGCACCCGCGTCGTCATGCGCCGCCTGCCGGGCGCCGGGGGCGGAAGCTAGGGCGGATCGCCGGAAAGCAGAATCACCTTTTCCGTATGCTCACGGCGCCGTGGCCGTCCCGGGGTGATTCTGCTTGCTCGTGCGTGGACAGCCACACGGCTACCACGCCGAAGGCGCTGAAACTGCTCGCACGGGAAAACAGGAACCTGGCGTGAGGTTTCTGGCTCTATCGGCGAACACGATTTCACGCACGATGGTCTCGGGCGCCGACACTCCTCCCCGTCCGGACGGCTGCCGGGTCCGGCCTTCGCGGGCAAACTCTTGGCGTGACCAGCGCGAGGAGGCCCCGTGTCGGACCGGCGGCGCCGGGCGGAAACGGACGCGGATCGGCCGGCCATCCGCGTCGCGGTGCTGATCAACGGTGTGGGCTTGCGCCTCGCCAAGGGGCGCTTGCTGCTGGCCGTCGTGGACCGGCTGGTGGCGCGCGGCTACGCCGTCGACGTGCTCGTCCACGATCCGCCGGCCTGGCTGGCGGCGCGCTTGCCGGCGGAAGCGCGGGCGGTCGACATCAGCCGCGTGTGGGAGCGCTGGCTGCCGCCGCGGCAGTTGGGGAAGATGGGCGTCTACCTCTCGCTGGCGGCGCTGGTGCGCTATCTGCGCCGCGAGCGGCCGGCGGTGCTGCTGGCCGGTTCCATCCCGCCCAACGTGACGGCGCTGCTGGCGCGGCGGCTGGCGGGCGTCGCCACGCGGATCGTCCTGCGCCAGAGCAATGTCGTCGCCATCCCCGGCGACCCGGATTGCGGCGGTGTGCGCGCCCGCCCGCGCGACCGCCTCGTGCGGCGGCTGTACCGTGAGGCGGACGCGATCGTCGCGGTGTCACGGGGCGTCGCGGACAACACCGCGCGCCTGCCGGGGGTGACGGGCGAGCGCGTGCACACCGTGCTCACAGGGTACGACGGCCGGGTGCCGCGCTGGAGCTGTGCGCGGCCCGAGCAGCCCTGGCTCAGCGACGGCGGCCCGCCGGTGATCCTGAACGTGGCGCGCTATGTGGCGAAGAAGGATCAGGCGACGCTGCTGCGCGCCTTCGCGCGCGTGGCGGCAACGCGGGACGCGCGCCTGCTGATCCTGGGCCGCGACGGGCCGGAACGCCGGCGGCTGGCGGCCCTGGCGGCGGAGCTGGGGGTCGCCGAGCGCGTGGCCCTGGGCGCCTTCACCGACAACCCCTACGCGGCGATGGCGCGGGCGCGCGTGTTCGTGCTGTCGTCGGTGTCGGAGGGCATGCCGAGCGTCGTGCTGGAGGCGCTGGCGTGCGGCTGCCCGGTGGTGAGCACCGACTGCCCCAGTGGCCCGCGCGAGGTGCTGGCCGACGGGGCGTTCGGGCGCCTGGTTCCTGTCCGCGATCCGGCCACGCTGGCCGAGGCCATCACCGCCACGCTGGACGCCCCGCCCGACCCCGAGCGCCTGCGCACCCACGCGGCCCAGCACACCATCACCCGCGCGGCCGAGGCCTACGCCGACGTGGTGGCCGATCAGGTTTTAGCCGGTATGGCGGCCTGCCGCTGACGCCGCAGGCGCGCCTTCGGCCAAGCCGACCTAGGAGTCCCACGGATTTTCCGGCGACACTGCGCTCGGTCGTGAATGACCCATTCGCCCACCACGCTGGTCCCATGGCGGCTTGCCGCTGACGCGGCTAAGCCGCCCTACGAGGGCCTTGAGAAGCCCGTTCATCGCGGTCGGACACCGGTGTCGACTGACAGATGGTTCCAAGAATCATTCTTGGTCCAAAGATCATCTTTGGTCGTGAGGGACCTGTACGTTTGCCGCGCGACGCCGGTGTCGAGTGACTGATGTTTCCAAAGATCATCTTTGGTTAGAGGATGAAGCGGGAGAGGTCCGTATCGCGCGCCAGGTCGGCGACCTGATTGTGGACGTAGTCGGCGTCGATGCGGACGGTTTCGCCGGCACGGTCGGCGGCGGTGTAGGAGACCTCGTCCAGCAGCCGCTCCATGACGGTGTGCAGGCGCCGGGCGCCGATGTTTTCGACGCTGCCGTTGATCTCGGCGGCGAGGTCGGCGAGCGCGTCGATGGCGTCGGGCGTGAAGTCCAGCGTGACCTCTTCGGTGCCGATCAGCGCCTTGTACTGGCGGATCAGGCTGTTCTCGGGCTCTTCCAGGATCCGCTTGAAGTCGTCGCGGGAGAGCGCGTCCAGCTCCACGCGGATGGGCAGACGGCCCTGGAGTTCCGGCAGCATGTCGGCGGGTTTGTTGTCGTGGAACGCGCCCGAGGCGATGAAGAGGATGTGGTCCGTCTTGACCGTGCCGTGCTTGGTGGAGACCTGCGTGCCCTCGATCATGGGCAGGAGGTCGCGCTGCACGCCCTCGCGCGAGACGTCGCCGCTGGTGCGCGCGTTGCCGGCGGTGATCTTGTCGATCTCGTCGAGGAAGACGATGCCGTGGTCTTCCACCTGGCGGATGGCCTGGTTCGTCAGGGTTTCCTGGTCGAGCAGGTTGTCGGCCTCCTCCTCGATCAGCTTGTCGCGCGCCTCGGCGACCCGCAGCTTGCGCGAGCGCGAGCGCCCGCCGGTCATCTGCTTCATCAGGTCGTTGAGGTTGATGGCGCCCATCTGTCCGCCACCGCCGGGCATGTCGAACATGGGCATCTGGCCGCCGCCGCTGTCGCTGATGTCGACCTCGACCTCGCGGTCGTCCAGCTCGCCCTTGCGCAGCATGCCGCGGAACTTCTGGCGCGTGTCGCCACCGGCACTCTGACCGACGAGGGCGTCCAGCAGGCGTTCCTCGGCGTTCAGCTCGGCGTGGGCCTGGACTTCTTTGCGCAGGCGCTCGCGCGTCATGTTGATCGCGATCTCGACCAGGTCGCGGACGATCTGCTCCACGTCGCGGCCGACGTAGCCGACCTCGGTGAACTTGGTCGCCTCGACCTTGAGGAAGGGCGCCTCGGCCAGCTTGGCGAGCCGGCGCGCGATCTCGGTCTTGCCCACGCCGGTGGGGCCGATCATCAGGATGTTCTTGGGCTGCACCTCGTCGCGCAGCTCCTCGGGGAGCTGCTGGCGGCGCCAGCGGTTGCGCAGCGCGATGGCGACGGCGCGCTTGGCCTCGTTCTGGCCGACGATGTAGCGGTCCAGCTCGGAGACGATCTCGCGCGGGGAGAAGGGCGCGCGGCCGTGGTCCTGGGCGATTTCAGCGGACATCGAGACGCTCGAGCGTGATTTCCTGGTTGGTGTAGATGCACACCGAGCCGGCGATGTGCATGGCGCGCGTGGCGATGGTTTCGGCGTCCATCCCCTCGACGTCGAGCAGGGCGCGCGCGGCCGCGTGGGCGTAGGGCCCGCCGGAGCCGATGCCGATCAGCCCGTCCTGGGGCTCCAGCACGTCGCCGTTGCCGGAGAGGACGAGCGAGGTGCGCGCGTCGGCCACCGCCATCATGGCCTCCAGCCGGCGCAGGTAGCGGTCGGTGCGCCAGTCCTTCGCCAGCTCGACGCAGGCGCGCATGAGCTGGCCGGGGTGCTGTTCCAGCTTGCCCTCCAGGCGCTCGAACAGCGTGAAGGCGTCCGCCGTGGCGCCGGCGAAGCCGGCGATGACCTCGCCCTTGTTGCCCAGCGGGCGCACCTTGCGCGCGTTGCTCTTCATCACGGTGTTGCCGAGCGTGACCTGCCCGTCGCCCGCAACGACGACGCGGTCGCCCTTGCGCACCGAGAGGATGGTGGTGCCGTGCCAGTCGGTGGAACCGGAATCCACGTCGCGCTCCGTGTGGCCGTGGGTGGGGTGCGCCCGGAAGATGGCGGCGCGCATCGCGCGTTTCAACGCACCCCGGCGCGCGGGGCGTCGGCATCGCGGCGCAGCGCGAGGTCCAGGTGGTCCAGCGCGGCGGCGATGGGGATGAAGAAGTTGACGCCGATGGACGTGGGATCGCCGCCCGCCTGCACGCCCGACACCGCCAGCCCGACGACGTTGCCCCGAGCGTCGAGCAGCGGCCCGCCGCTGTTGCCGCCCTGGATGTCGGCGTCGGCCTGGATCAGGCGCAGGCCGCGCTCGCTTTCGCGGAAGGCGCTGACGGTGCCGCGCGTGACCGTGGCGGCCAGGTCTTCGTCCAGCGGCGTGCCCACGGCGTAGACGGTGTCGGCGATCCGGGGCGAGTCGGCGCGGATGGGCACGGGGGTGTGGCCGTCGGGTTCGACGTGCAGCACGGCCACGTCGCGCCGCCGGTCCCGGCGCAGCACGCGCGCCATGACGCGCCGCCCGTCGGTGAGCGTGACGGGCATGCGGTCGTTCGCGCCCACGACGTGCTGGTTGGTCAGGATCAGCGCGGGGGTAACGAAGACGCCGCTGCCGTGGCCGTCCGCGCCCACGGTGACGACGGCGTGGCGCACGCGGTCCGCCTTGCCCCGGAGCGGCTCGGTGTAGAGCGGCGGCGAGGCCACCTCCAGCTTCGCGCGCCGCGGCTCACCGCCGCTCGCGTCGTCCGGCGCGGTCAGGAGCTTGCGGACCCCGTCGGTCCCGAGCAGCGTCCGCGCGGCGTTCGCCATGGCGCGGTCCAGCAGCAGCACCTCGCCGTTGCGGGCGGCGTCGGCGAGCTTCGCCTCGGCCTCGACCGTGCGGGAAAAGACGGTGCGCTCCTTCAGCACGGAATAAACCCGCCAATCGACCGTGATCTCGGCGCGCCCGCGCTGGCGGCCCGTGGCGTCGCCGCTGAACCAGTCGATGCCGTCGCAGACCGTCATCTCGATGCCGGTGACGCGGGCGCCCAGCAGGTAGCGGGCGTTGCGTTTCTCCGTGCGGAAGAGGGCGTCGGGATCGCGGGTGAGCGTCACCCCGGCCTCGTGCAAGACCTCGCGCACGCGCTCGCCCCAGCTTTCCGGGGCGTCGCGCAGGGGCGAGCGACCCCAGACGACGTGCGAATCGAAGGGGTAGCAGGACAGCATCGCGTAGCGGTAGTCGCCCACCCGCGTGCCGGGGCGGATGTCGACGCGGCTGCCGGCGTATTCCACGGGCGCGGTGGCGGCCGACAGCTCGGGCGCGGCCGGTGGGTCCGGCACATCGCGGCCGCCCACCGGCGCGCACGCACTCAGGACGACACACGCGGCAACCAGCAGCGGCAGGGCGCGAAGGGGCAGCGGCACACGCATGCGGCGAAGCGTAGAGGCTCGCCACGCGCATGCAATCGTGTGGTGTCGCCCGTCCGTGGGATAAGCGGCGTGCGTGCCCGCTCTGGTCCGGGCGCGGCGTGGCTGCTACAAGAGCGTCGATCCCGAAACCCCTGCAGCCCCATCGCCAAGCTGGAGCAAAGCGCCATGCGCCGTGGCGAGGTCGCGCGCTCGACCAAGGAAACCGAGATCACCGCCCGCGTCGACCTGGACGGCACGGGCGCGTGCGAGATCGGCACCGGCATCGGCTTCTTCGACCACATGCTGGAGCAGCTGGGCCGGCACGCGCTGATCGACATCACGCTCACCGCGCGCGGCGACCTGGACGTGGACGCCCACCACACCGTCGAGGACTGCGGCATTGCGCTGGGTCAGGCGATGGCCGAGGCCCTGGGCGACCGCGCGGGCATCCAGCGCTACGGCGACGCGCTGCTGCCCATGGACGAGGCGCTGACGCAGGTGGCCGTGGACCTCTCCAACCGCGCCTTCCTGGTGTGGAAGGTGCCCTTCGCGCGCGAAAGCCTGGGCGCGCTGCCGACCGAGCTGGTGGCCGAGTTCTTCCGCGCCTTCACCGCGCACGCGGGCGCGACGCTGCACGTCGTCAAGCTGCACGGCGAGAACGACCACCACGTCTGCGAGACCTGCTTCAAGGGGGTGGCGCGGGCGCTGCGCGCGGCCGTGGCCGAGGACCCGCGCGGCGGGGGAGCCGTGCCCTCCACCAAGGGCGCCCTGTAACGGGCCCCGCCTTAATCAACCCGTAAACCGGTTTCGCGTACGATCCGCTCGGCGGGTCGACGCCGGGAGGCGCCCGAACCATGGAAGACGTCGTCGTCATCGATTACGGCGCGGGCAACCTGCGCTCCGTCCACAAGGCCCTGGAACGCGCCGCCGCCACGGCCGGCGCCAACGCCCGCGTGCGCGTGGTCAGCGACGCCGAGGCCGTCGCCGCCGCCGACCGCGTGGTGCTGCCGGGCGTGGGCGCGTTCGCCGACTGCTGGCGCGGCTTGACCGCCCTGGACGGCGTGGTGGACGCGCTCAACGAGACGGTGTGGCAGCGCGGGCGGCCGTTCTTGGGCATCTGCGTGGGCATGCAGCTCATGGCCACGCGCGGCCGCGAGTACGAGGTCTGCCCGGGGCTGAACTGGATCGCCGGGGAGGTGGTGGCGCTCAGCCCCGACGATCCCCACCTCAAGGTTCCGCACATGGGCTGGAACGAGCTGACCGTGCTTGCCACGGAACATCCCGTGTTCGCGGGCATCTCGGGGGACGCGCACGCCTACTTCGTGCACAGCTACGCCTTCCGCGCCGAGGATCCGGCGAGCGTCCTGGCGACGACGGACTACGGCGGGCCGGTGGTGGCCGCGATCGGCCGCGCCAACGCCGTGGGCACGCAGTTCCACCCCGAGAAGAGCCAGGCCACCGGCCTGACGCTGCTGCGCAACTTCCTGACCTGGACGCCCTGACCCGATGACCGTGGAACACACGACCAACCTCACGGCGACCGAGATCGAGCGCATCACCGAGCTGGAAGGCGCCGACCTGCATGACCTGTGCGACGCCGCCGAGGCGGCGATCCGCGACGGCGGCGGCTTCGGCTGGCTGCAGCCGCCGGAGCGCCACGTCATGGAGACCTACTGGAAGGGCGTGCTGCTGGTGCCCGAGCGCGACCTGCTGGTGGCGCGCGTGGACGGCGTGATCGCTGGCTCAGCGCAACTTCTCCGCGCGCCCCGCAACAACGAGGCGCAGGCCTACGTGGGCACGCTGTCCACCTTCTTCATGGCGCCGTGGGCGCGCGGGCACGGCCTGGCGCGCCGGCTGGTGGAGTCCATCGAGGAGCTGGCGCTGTCCCACGGGCTCAAGGTGCTGAACCTGGATGTGCGCGAAAGCCAGCGCCGCGCCATCCAGATCTACCACCACCTGGGCTTCGTCCACTGGGGCACGAACCCCTGCTACGCCCTGGTGGACGGCGAATGGGCCAGGGGCTACTACTACTACAAGTATCTCGCTGCGGAGCCCGCATGATCCTCTATCCCGCCATCGACCTGAAGGGCGGGCGCGCGGTGCGCCTGCTGCGCGGCGACATGGCCGCGGCCACGGTCTACAACGACGACCCCGTGGCCCAGGCCCGCGCCTTTCAGGACGCCGGCTTCGAATGGCTGCACGTCGTCGACCTGGACGGCGCCTTCGCCGGGCATCCCGCCAACGCCGAGGCCGTGCAGCGCATCGTCGAGGAGGTGCGCCTGCCCGTGCAGCTGGGCGGCGGCATCCGCGACCACGCCACGATCGGGCGCTGGCTCGACGCCGGCGTCGAGCGCGTGATCCTTGGCACCGCCGCCGTCAAGGACCCCGAGCTGGTGTACGCCGCGTGCCGCGAACATCCCGGCCGCATCGTCGTCGGCATTGACGCGCGCGACGGCTATGTCGCCACCGAAGGCTGGGCCGAGGTTAGCACGCTGACGACCCAGGACCTGGCGCGGCGCTTCGAGCGGGCGGGCGTGACGGCCATCGTCCACACCGACGTCGGCCGCGACGGCGCGCTCACGGGCGTCAACGTGGCGGCCACGGCCGAGTTGGCGCGCGCCATCGACACCCCGGTCATCGCCTCCGGCGGTGTGGCGGGGCTGGACGACCTGCGCCGCCTGCGCGCCGTGGAAGACGCGGGCATCGAGGGCGTCATCGTCGGCCGCGCGCTCTACGACGGCCGCATCGAACCCCGCGAGGCGCTCGCCCTGCTGGCCGGCGAAACGGCGTGAGGGAGGACGCGCAGGCATGCTGAAGGCCCGCATCATCCCCTGCCTGGACGTGAAGGACGGCCGCGTCGTGAAGGGTGTCAACTTCGAGGGGCTGCGCGACGCCGGCAATCCCGTGACCCAGGCGGAGGTCTACGACGCCGCCGGGGCGGACGAGCTGTGCTTCCTCGACATCACGGCCAGCCACGAGGACCGCAACATCCTGCTGGACGCCGTGCGCCGCACCGCCGAGGCCTGTTTCATGCCGGTCACCGTGGGCGGCGGCGTGCGCACGCTGGACGACATCCGCCAGCTGCTGCTGGCCGGGGCGGACAAGGTGTCGATCAACACCGCGGCCGTGAAGAACCCCGACTTCGTGCGCGAGGCGGCGGAAAAGGTCGGCAGCCAGTGCATCGTCGTCGCCATCGACGCCAAGGCGAGCGAGACGCCCGGTCTGCCCAGCGGCTTCGAGATCTTCACCCACGGCGGGCGCCACGCCACGGGCCTCGACGCCGTCGCCTGGGCGCGCAAGATGGCGGAGCTGGGCGCGGGCGAGATCCTGCTGACCTCGATGGACCGCGACGGCACGCGCGAAGGCTACGACATCCCGCTCACCCGCGCCATCGCGGACGCGGTGAGCATCCCCGTGATCGCCTCGGGCGGCGTGGGGAACCTGGAGCACCTGGCCGAGGGCATCCGCGACGGCCACGCCAGCGCCGTGCTGGCCGCGTCCATCTTCCACTTCGGCCAGCATTCCATTGCGGAAGCGAAACAATACCTGCGGGACGCCGGCGTGCCCGCCCGCCCCGCGACGGCCAACGACGGTTGAGCACCATGACAGCGCACGACGACAGCTCCGAGTCCGCCGACACCCCGCAGCGCGCCGCGACGGAGGGCCACGTGCTGGACCGCCTGGCGGCCGTGATCGCCAGCCGCCACGGCGGCGATCCGGCCAGCTCCTACACCGCCAAGCTGTTCAGCCAGGGCCCCGAGAAGATCAGCAAGAAGCTGGGCGAAGAGGCCGTGGAGGCCGTGATCGAGGGCACCAAGGGCGACCGCGCGCGCCTGGCCGAGGAGAGCGCCGACGTGCTCTACCACATGCTGGTGCTGTGGTCGGCCCACGGGCTGGCGCCTGATACCGTCTGGCACGCGCTGGAAAAGCGCCTGGGCACCTCCGGCATCGCGGAGAAGAAGGCGCGCGACAAGCAGGCTTGAGCGGATCGGACAGTGGGCTTGGAGGCAGCGATGGCGCAGTACGACGACACCAACATCTTCGCCAAGATCATTCGCGGCGAGATTCCGTGCAACAAGGTTCACGAGGACGACCACACCCTGGCGTTCTACGACGTGAATCCGCAGACCCCGACCCACGTGCTGGTGATTCCCAAGGGCCGCTACGTGAACTCGGACGACTTCTTCAACGAAGCACCCGAGGAAGAAATCACGGCCTTCTTCCGCACGGTCGGCAAGGTGGCGCGTGAGTTGGGCGTGGCCGACAACGGCTACCGCATCCTGGCCAACGCCGGGAAGGACGCGCACCAAGAGGTGCCGCACTTCCACCTGCACATCTTCGCGGGCACGGACCTGGGCCCGATGATCACGCCGCGTGGTTAAGGCGCCCGCGGCTTTTCACACGGTTTTGAGCGCTTGCGGCGCCGTGGCCCCTTGGCGGGGCTCGCGGCGTCATGCATATCGGTTGAGCATTTTTTGAGTGCGAGCAAACAGAGGGGAGACGCTGTGAGCGTTGCCCAGACCAAGTCCCGCGCGCCGGCCAAGTTCGAGGACCCCGAATTCACGGCGGACGGTGAGCGCCGTGCGCAGGTCGATTTTCAGGCGATGCGCACGCTGTGGATCAACACCGGCACGCTCTGCAATCTCGCCTGCACCAACTGCTACATCGAGTCGAGCCCGAAGAACGACGCGCTGGTCTACATCTCGCTGCAGGAGGTCGCGCGCTACCTGGACGAGCTGGACGAGCTGGGCACCGGCCGCGAGGTCGGCTTCACGGGCGGCGAGCCCTTCATGAACCCGCAGATGACGGCGATCCTGGAGGACACCCTGCGCCGCGGCTACCGCGCGCTGGTGCTCACCAACGCCATGCGGCCCATGATGAAGCAGGGCGAGGCGCTCAAGCGCCTGAACGAGACCTACGGCGACCAGCTCGTGATCCGCGTGTCCGTGGACCACTACTCGCGCGACCTGCACGAGGAAGAGCGCGGCCACAACACCTGGGCCAAGATGGTGGACGGCCTGAAGTGGCTGGCCGACAACGGCTTTCAGCTGGACATCGCCGGGCGCACGCGCTGGGGCGAGGACGAATGCGGCCTGCGCGAGGGCTACGCGCGCCTGTTCGGCAAGCTCGGCGTGCCGGTGGACGCGCACGACCCCGAGGAGCTGCTGCTCTTCCCGGAGATGGACCCCAACGCCCACGTGCCGGAAATCACGACCGCGTGCTGGGGCAAGCTGGGCATCGACCCGTCCAGCATCATGTGCGCCAGCTCGCGCATGGTGGTGAAGCGCAAGGGTTGGGACCGTCCCGGGGTCGTGGCGTGCACCCTGATCCCCTACGACCGCGAGTTCGAATTCGGCGAGACGCTTCGCGAGTCCATGAAGCCGGTCAAGCTGAACCACATCAACTGCGCCAAGTTCTGCGTCCTCGGCGGCGGATCGTGCTCCTAGAAGGGGGATCGTTGAGCTGACATGACGGGCGCGACGCTGGAACCGGACCGCGATCTCGGCCCCCGCGACGGGGCCGTCTTCGTGTTCGGCGGTCCCGTCAGCAACCTGGAAGCCACGCGCGCGGCCCTCGCCGCCGCCGAGCAGCACGGGATCCCGCCCGAGCGCACGGTCTGCACGGGCGACGTGGTCGCCTACTGCGCCGACCCGCAGGCAACCGTGGACGCCATCCGCGAGGCGGGCGTGCACACCGTGATGGGCAACTGCGAGGAATCGCTGGGCGAGCGCGCCGACGACTGCGGCTGCAACTTCGCCGCCGGCAGCGCCTGCGACGCGCTGAGCGGGGCGTGGTACGCCCACGCGAACCGCCACCTCACCGACGATGCCCGCGCCTGGATGCGCGATCTGCCCCGCGTGCTGCGCTTCCGGGTCGGGCGCGTTCGCGTCGCCGCCGTCCACGGCTCGCCGGCGCAGATCAACGGCTGGGTGTTCGCCTCGACCGACGCGGCCGAGAAGCACGCCGCCCTGCGTGCCCTTGGCGTCGACGCGATCGTCGCCGGCCACGCCGGCATCCCCTTCGTGCACGACCTCGGCGACGGCCTCTGGGTCAACGCGGGCTCGGTGGGGATGCCGGCCAACGATGGCACGCCGCGTGGCTGGTCCGCGCTGCTGATCCCCGATGGCGACGGCGTACGCGTCGAGCTACACGCGCTCAGCTACGACCACGCGGGCGCGGCGGCGCGCATGCGCGCCGAACGCTTGCCCGAGGCCTACGCAAGCGCACTGGAAACCGGCCGCTGGCCGAGCGAGGACGTGCTGCCCGCCGCCGAGCGGGCACAGGCGGGGGTGGCGCTGCCGGCCACGCGGACGCTGCGGTGGGCGCCAATCGCCGCGGCGGCGCGGTAGCCCCGAGCCGGAACGATCCCCAGCACGAACGAGGAGGAGGAGACGGGATGGAGATGCTGATGACCTGGGCGCTGCCGGCCGCGGTGGGCGCCATCATCCTGGCCAGCTTCTTCGTCTCGCCGCGCGTGCGCTACGCCGACGGCTTCTTCAAGGGCACCGCGCCCGACGGCGTCGCGCCCGGCGTGGTCACGCTGGTGCTCTCCCAGGTCACCACCTGGGTGTTCGCGCGTTCGCTGATGAACGCGGCCATCCTGGGCTTCTACTTCGGCCTGCCGGGCACGCTGGCCTACGCCGGCTACTACCTCTCCTTCCTCACCGGCGGCGCGATCATCCACTCCCTGCGCTTCCGCCACGGCCACAGCAGCGTGCAGGGCTTCCTCAGCGCGCGCTACGGCCGGCTCGGCACTGGCTGCTACAACGTCCTCATCGCCGTGCGCCTGCTCAGCGAGGTCTTCGCCAACCTCCTCGTCGTCGGCATCATCTTCGGGCAGGCGGGAACGCTGGAATACAACCTCGCCATCGGCGCCATCGCGGTGCTGACGCTGGTGTATTCCATGCTCGGCGGGCTGCGCGCCTCGCTGCGCACCGACGTGCTGCAAATGGTGCTGCTGATCGGCGTGCTGGGCGCGCTGCTGATGCAGCTCGGCTTCGCGGGCGAGCTGGATCTGACGGGCATGCTCGCCACCACGGGCAGCGCCGACGCCGGGCCGGGCTGGGTGCTGCTGGCGGTCGCGGGGCTCCAGGTGTGGAGCTATCCCATGCACGACCCCGTGATGATGGACCGCGGCTTCCTGGCCGACCGGCGCACCACGCGGCGCAGCTTCCTCCACGCCGCCTGGCTGGGCACGCTGACGATCCTGGCCTTCGGGCTGATCGGCGTGAACGCCGGGCTGGTGAGCATGGAAGGCGAGGCCATGATGGACACCCTGGCCCGCCAGCTCGCGCCCTCGACGCTGCTGCTGTTCAACCTGGCGCTGGTGATCTCCGCCGTGTCGACGCTGGACTCCACGCTGTCCAGCGCGGCCAAGCTGACGGTCGTGGACATGGGCCTGGCCCCGCCCAAGCTGCAGAGCGGCCGGTTGTTCATGGCCGGCTTCATGGCGGGCGGCCTGCTGCTGCTGTTCGCCGGCAGCGACGACCTCTTCTCCGCCGTGGCCGTGAGCGGCACCGCCTCGATGTTCCTGGCGCCGGTGATCGTGCTGACGCTGTGGGGCGGGCTGACGGCGCCGCGCTGGAGCTACTTCACCGCCTTCGCCGCCGCGCTGACGGGCGCGGTGCTCTACTTCCTGGAGACGGCCGGGCACCTCGCCGTCATGGCCCCGGCGACCGGCCTGGAGCACAAGTACAGCCAGCTGCTGGTGATCTGCGTGGCCGTGCTGGCGATCGGCTTCGGCGCCTTCGCCGCCGGGTTGGCCGGGCCGCGGGCGCGGCGAGCGTAAACGGAAGCGTACGGGGGAGTGGGCTATCGCGCCGATGGCACCCGGGCCTCGGCGCTTGCCGTGATTGTTACGTATCGTCCTCGGGCCGGCGCAGGCGCTGGAGCGTGGTCGAGCGCGGCGGCACGCAATCCGCGGCGGCCAATTCCCAAAGCCGCTCGGCGATGCAGTCCGGCCCGATACCCTTGCAGCGCGGGCACTCGGCCTGAACGATCGCCTGCACGTCCGGGGCGAGGACGGCGAGGGCCGAGCACGGTCGCCCGGGATCGGCGGGTCGTTGGCTTGCTGCCATCGCGGTATTCCCCTTCACGGCTGTCGTCGGTCGGACAGCCTTCAACTGTTAATGCGAGTGTACCGGAACCGCGGCCGCACATCACGCGCAGCAATGCCCACCGGGGTCACGCTTCCGCGACCCCCCGGTTAGCCGATCGGGGTGGTGCGCGGACATCCGCGTTCCATATATCGGCTCGGGGCGGGCTGCCGCCAGCTGTCGAAGGGGGCAATTCGCCGCACCCCGCTTGCTCCCTCGCGCCCGCTGTCCCATAGACGTGACGCAAGGGTAGATCGCTCGCTGAGGAGAGCACGCATGCGACGGCTGGTTCCGCGGCACTGGCGCACGCTTCTGCCGATCATGGTCGTCCTGGCGGGCATGGGCACGCTCGTCTACTATGCGGCGCCGCTTTACGACATGTTCTGCCGCGTCACCGGGATCGGCGGCACCACCCAGCGCGCGGACGCCGGCACGCAGACGCAGGTGGTCGACCAAAAGGTGCGCGTGCGCTTTTCCACCCAGGTGGCCGACGACCTGCCGTGGACCGTGACGCCGCCCAAGACCGTCACCGTGCAGGTGGGCGAGCGCAACACCGTCTTCTTCGAAGCCGAGAACACCTCGAACGAGGCCATCGTCTCCCACGCGGCCTACAACGTCACCCCGCTGAAAGTCGGGGAGTACATCTCCAAGATCGAGTGCTTCTGCTTCACCGAGGAGCGCCTGAAGCCCGGCCAGCACGTGCGCATGCCGGTGCAGTTCTTCGTCTCGCCGCAGATGCTGAAGGACTCCACGACCGACGACGTGCGCCAGCTGACGCTGTCCTACACCTTCTTCCACTCCGCGAACCCCGAGGGCGCGAAGGATCTGGACCGCCTGGACACGCCGCAGACGAGCCGTCAGCCGGAAAACGGCGGCCAGCCGGATGGGGACTCGCGCGGTTGAGCGCGCCGCTGCACTTGATCGACGTTAACAATTTCTTAAGGGCGATGGCAGCAGCCTTGCAACCGTGTGGTGTGATTGTGTGCCCACGGGTGGTTCCATGGCTGCCGCCAAGACCTCCATCCGCCTCAAGCGCGAGGACGTCGCCAGCGGCCGCATTCCGCTGTCGGCGCGCTTGAAGGCGTGGTGGGAGGGCTACGACGTCTACCTGCCGGCCCCGCGCAAGCGCAAACCCGCGAAAACCGGCCACGAGGTGCGCGCGCCGGAAGCCAAGGTGCCCTGGGACGACGCGCGCATCTCGTTCGTTCAGGAACTGTGGGGCCGCGGCCTCGACCGGCCGGGGGACCGCGATCACATCGTCGGGCTGTGCGCGCCGATGGGGCTGGATTCCTCGATGAGCGTGCTCGACGCCGGCTGCGGCCTGGGCGGGGGCACGCGCGCCATCTGCCGCGCCTACGACTGCTGGATGACGGGGATCGAGCCCGATCCCCAGCTCGCCGAAGTGGCGCACACCCTGTCCGAGCGCGCCGGACTGACGCGCAAAGCCCCGGTTCACCACGAGTCGCTGGACGACCCGGACCTCAAGGCGCGCGGCTACGACCGCATCTTCGCCAAGGAAGCCTTCTTCCGCGTGGGCGACAAGCTCACGCTGCTGGACCGCCTGGAGGAAGCGCTCAAGCCCGGCGGGCAGCTGCTGTTCACCGACTACGTCGTGCAGGACAGCACGGTGCAGGAGTCGGCGCTGATCGACGCCTGGCGCCAGCGCGAGCGCACGCCGGTGACGCTCTACAGCGTGGACGACTACAAGGACGCGCTGAAGGACCGCAAGCTGAAGATTCCCATCACCGAGGACGTCACGAATCAGGTCGCGGCGACCATCCAGCACGCCTGGGCCGCCTACATGCAGAGCGCCCGGGATTCGGGGCGCATCCGCGAATTGGGCGAGCTGGTGCTGGAGGAAGCGGAGTTGTGGACGCGCCGCCTGCAAGCCTTGCAGCAGGGCGAGTTGCGGGTCTATCGCTTCCACGCGCTCAAGAAGGACGAGAACAGGATGCTGGCCGACTGGTAGGTCCGGCCGAAGCGGCGGCCCGGCGCGCCTTGACGCGGGCGCTCTATCTTGACGCGGCCGGCCCGGATGCCTAGCTTCCGCGCCTCAGCACCCGGGGGATGCCCCGGTCGTCCCGCAACACCCAACCGGATCGTGAGGCCGAGAGCGATGCGCACTGCCAACTCGCTGCGCAGCCTGAAGAAGCGCGACAAGAATTGCCGCCTCGTCAAGCGCCGCGGCCGCATCTACGTCATCAACAAGCAGAACCCCAAGTTCAAGGCGCGCCAGGGCTAAGCCCGGCACGTTGAAACGGGGCCGCGCCCGGCCGGGCGCGGGGCTTTATGCGGCGGCACGCCGGAAAGAAAACCGGGGAGCCGGGTGAATCAGCCCGGCTCCCCGTTTTCGTGTGCCCGCATCGCCCGACGAACCGCTCTCCGATTCCGGTCGCGCCAAGTCGCGCGCAGGCAAAGCCCCGCTAAACGAATGGTTTTTGTTTAAAACCACTGTCGCGCACGCTGTCGCGTGCAGGCGCTGCTTGCTGAGGTCTTCGCAAGCGGAACTTGACCGGTCTCCGCGCCGGGGGCACGCTTCCCCGAATACACCGGGCTGCATCACGCGCCCGGCCGGGAGGCTGCCATGGTCGAGATGCCGGCCCCGAATCAGGACGTGCTGAACCGCGCCGACGCCATCGCGCGCGATCTCACGGACCTGATCCCCGATCACTGCGTCATTTCCAGCGCGCAGGAGCGCCGCGCCTACGAGGCCGACGGCCTCACGGCCTACCGCCAGGCGCCGCTCGTGGTGGTGCTGCCGGAAACGACCGCGCAGGTCAGCCGCGTGCTGGCGTACTGCCACCAGCACGGCATCCGCGTGGTGCCGCGCGGCTCCGGCACCTCGCTCTCGGGCGGGGCGCTGCCGCTGGAAGACGGCGTGCTGCTGGGGCTGGGCAAGTTCAAGCAGATCCTGGACATCGATTTCGACAACCGCTGCGTGGTCGCCCAGCCCGGCGTGACCAACCTGGCCGTCACGCAGGCCGTCGAGCACGAGGGCTTTTATTACGCCCCCGATCCGTCCAGCCAGATCGCCTGCTCCATCGGCGGCAACGTCGCCGAGAACGCGGGCGGGGTGCACTGCCTGAAGTACGGGCTGACCACCAACAACGTGCTGGGCGTGGAGATGGTGCTCATCGACGGCACGGTTCTGCGCCTGGGCGGCAAGCACGGCGAGCCCGAGGGCTACGACCTGCTCGGCCTCATGGTCGGCTCCGAGGGGCTCTTGGGCGTCGTCACCGAGGTCACGGTGCGCATCCTGCCCGCGCCGGAAAGCGCGCGCGCCGTGCTGCTGGGCTTCCCCTCCGCCGAGCAGGCGGGCGACACCGTGGCCGACATCCTGGCCAACGGCATCGTGCCCGCGGGCGCGGAGATGATGGACGGCCCCGCCATCCGCGTGGCCGAGGACTTCGTCCAGGCCGGCTACCCGACCGACAGCGAAGCTCTGCTCATCGTGGAGCTGGACGGCCCAGAGGCCGAGGTGGAGGAGCTGCTGTCCCGCGTCTCGCACCTGGCGGAAAACAACGGCGCCACCTACGAGCGCGTCAGCCACGACGACGACGAGCGCGCGCGCTTCTGGGCCGGGCGCAAGGCGGCCTTCCCGGCCGTGGGCCGCATCACGCCCGACTACTACGTCATGGACGGCACCATCCCGCGCCACCGCATGGCCTCCGTGCTCACCCGCATCCGCGAGCTGAGCGAGCACTACGGGCTCGGGGTCGCCAACGTCTTCCACGCCGGCGACGGCAACCTGCACCCGCTGATCATGTACGACGCCAACGATCCCGACCAGCTGCACCGCGCGGAGGACTTCGGCGCCGACATCCTGCGCGCCTGCGTCGAGGCGGGCGGCGTGCTCACGGGCGAGCACGGCGTGGGCGTGGAAAAGCGCGACCTGATGGGCACGATGTTCAACGACACCGAGCTGAAGCTCCAGAACCGCATCAAGTGCGCCTTCGACGACCAGGGGCTGCTCAACCCGGGCAAGATGTTCCCGACCCTCCACCGCTGCGCCGAGCTGGGGCGCATGCACATCCACCACGGGCAGATGCCCTTCCCCGACCTGCCGCGGTTCTGAGGGGTGAGCGTGAGCGACGGCGATTCCGCGCCCGAAACGATCCACGCCCGCGCCGCCCGCCCGGCGGATGCGGACGAGCTGGCCGCGCTGGTGGCGGACGCGCACGGCGGCGAACGGCCGCTGGCGCTGGTGGGCGCGGGCACGAAGCAGGCGCTGGGCAAGCCGCTGCCGCCCGCGCAGCCGGTCGAGCTGTCCGCCTTCACCGGCATCGACCTCTACGAGCCGGAGGAACTCGTGCTCGCGGCGGGCGCGGCGACGCCCATGCCCGAGATCGCGGCGGCGCTGGCGGACAAGGGCCAGGAACTCGCCTTCGAGCCGCCCGACCTCGGCCCGCTGCTCGGCCACGGCCCGGATGCCGGGACGATCGGCGGCGCGCTGGCGTGCGGGCTGGCGGGGCCGCGGCGCGTGGCGGCGGGCAGCGCGCGCGATCACCTGCTGGGCGCGCACCTCGTCACCGGCACGGGCGAGCGCATCCGCGCCGGCAGCCGCGTGGTGAAGAACGTCACGGGCTACGACCTGCCCAAGCTGATGTGCGGCAGCTTCGGCACGCTCGCCGCGATGACGCAGGTGACGCTCAAGGTGCTCCCGGCGGCGGAGGCGACGCGCACGATCCTGCTGCGCGGGCTGAACGCGGAAACGGGCGTGGCGGCGCTGACGGCCGGGCTGCAATCCGCCTACGCCGTCTCGGGCGCGGCGCACATCCCGCACGCGGCGGCGAAGCGGGCGAGCGACCGGCACCTGCCGGAAACGGACACCAGCCTGACGCTCCTGCGTGTGGAGGGAGCCCCCAAGTCCGCCGTCCACCGGGCGGAAAAGCTGGCGCGCCACGTGGTCGGCGACTACGCCAAGGCCGAGATCCTCGAAGACGGACCGAGCCGCCCGCTGTGGCACGCCGTGCGCGACGTCGCGCCGCTGCTGGGCGGCGAGTGCCGTGCCGTGTGGCGGCTGGCGGTGCCGCCCAGCGAGGGCGCGCGCGTGGCGGCGAAGCTCTGCGAGCTGGATGCGAACGCGCGCTGGTACCTGGACCAGGGCGGCGGGCGCATCTGGCTGGACCTGCCCGAAGGCGAGGACGCGCGCCACCGCGAGGTCCGCGCGGCACTGGCCGGCACGAGCGGCCACGCCACGCTGATCGCCGCCGGCGAGGCGGCGCGCCGCCGGGCCCAGGTCTTCCAGCCGCAGGACGCGGGGCTGGCGGCGCTGACGCGCAAGGTGAAGGCCGCCTTCGACCCCGCCGGCATCCTCAATCCGGGCCGCATGGACGGGGCCGGCTGACGATGCAGACGCAGTTCTCCATCGCCCAGCTCGCCGATCCCGACACGAACGAGGCCAACGACATCCTGCGGAGCTGCACGCACTGCGGCTTCTGCACGGCCACCTGCCCGACCTACGTGCTGCTGGGCGACGAAAACGACAGCCCGCGCGGGCGCATCTACCTGATCAAGAACATGCTGGAGGACGGCGGCACCCCGGACGACAGGACGGTGCTCCACCTGGACCGCTGCCTCACCTGTATGTCCTGCATGACGACCTGCCCGGCGACGGTGAACTACGCCCACCTGCTGGAACACGGCCGCCACCACATCGAGCGGACCTACACGCGCCCCCTGCCCGACCGCCTGCTGCGCCGCCTGCTGGAAGAGCTGATCCCCTACCGCCGGCGCTTCCGCGCGGCGCTGCTGGGGGCCCAGGCGGCGCGGCCGGTGGCGCGCTGGCTGCCGGGGCGGCTGCGCAACCTGGCCGCAACCGCGCCCGCCAGCTTGCCCGCGCCGTCGTGGGCCGAGCGGCCGGGCGTCTACCCGGCCGAGGGCGAGCGGCGCATGCGCGTGGCGCTGCTGAGCGGGTGCGCGCAACCGGTCGTCTCCCCCGACATCCACGCGGCGACGATCCGCCTGCTGACGCGCCACGGCGTCGAGGTGGTGGTGCCGAAGGACGCTGGGTGCTGCGGCGCCATCGTCCAGCACCTGGGCCGCGACGAGGCGGCGAAGGGCCACGCGCGGCGCACGATCGCGGCCTGGGAGCGCGAATTGGACGGCGAGGGGCTGGACGCCGTCGTGTCCAACACCTCCGGCTGCGGGCCGACGATCAAGGACTACGGCTACCTCTTCCGCCACGACGAGGCCTGGAAGCACCGGGCCGAGCGCGTCAGCGCCCTCGCCCGCGACGTCACGGAAGTGCTGGCGGAGCTGGACCTTCAGGTGGACACCGCGCCGGGGCTGCGCGTGGCCTACCACGCCGCCTGCTCGCTCCAGCACGGCCAGGGAATCACGCGCACGCCCAAGCAGTTGCTGCGCGCTGCCGGCTATACCGTGACGGACGTACCGGAAGGCCACCTGTGCTGCGGCTCGGCCGGGACCTACTCGCTGCTCCAGCCGGAACTGGCGAACCAGCTTCGCGACCGCAAGGCGGGCAACATCACCCGCACCACCCCGGACGTGGTCGCCACCGGCAACGTCGGCTGCCAGACGCACCTGGACCCGGCCCTGGACGCGCCCATCGTCCACACCGTCGAGCTGCTGGACTGGGCGACGGGCGGCCCGAAGCCGCCGCGCGTGGCGGCGGCTGAATAACCCGGGGGGCCGCCGGTCGTCAGACCGGCTTGAAGTCCCGGTAGAGCGGTCGCCCGTCGGGGCGCGTCGCGGGGTCCGTCACCGTCGTGCGATACATCGCCGGCGAGCCCTCGTGGGTCAGGAAGCGGTAACAGCCCGACTTCTCCAGCAGGTCCTGCATCTCGTGGTACATCTTGGCCCGCTCCTCGGGGTCCTGGACGGTCACGGCCTTCGCGTTCAGCTCATCGAAGCGCTTGTTGCAGAACCGCTCCCAATTCCATTTGCCGACCTGCTCGCAGGTGAAGAAGGTCGTGGCGTAATAGGGGTCCGGGACCATGGAGAAGCGCTGCAGGATCAGTTGCATCTTCTTCCAGCGATCGCCCTCGCTCTCCATGCCGATGGTCCAGAACGACCCGGCGTCCTGGACATCGATCTCCAGGTTGATGCCGACGCGGGCGAGCTGGGCGTGGATGACCTCCGCCATCGTCTTGAACTTCGTCTGATTGAGCGCGTCGATCTGCAGCGTGATCCCCTCGGCGCCGGCCTTCTTCAGGTATTCGCGCGCCTTGTCGGGATCGCCTTCCGGCGGGATCAGCGCCGCGTCGCGGTGGCCGGTCAGACCGGGGGCGACGAAGCCGGTGGCGACCTCGGCCTGACCGAAGTACGCGGCGTTCAGGACCTCCGGCACGTTGATCGCCCACTGCACGGCCCGCCGGACGTTGATGTCCTGCAACTTCGGGTGCTCCTGGTTCATTCCCAGGTACACGTAATACAGGGACGGGTTTTCCTCGATCGTCGTGTTCGCCGGCGGGTCTTCCTTCAACTGCTTCAGCGAGGCCAGCGTGACGTGGGTAAAGTCGAGGTCGCCGGCCTGATAGGCGGTTTCGGCCGACTTGGTGTCGTCGATCGGCAGGATGCGGATTTCGTCGAAGCCGGGCTTCGGGCCGGTCCATTCCGGATTGCGCGTCAGCTTGACGTGCTGGCCGGGCTTCCATTCATCGAGCACGTAGGGCCCCGAGAAACACGGCGGCTCCATGCCGAAGTCGCCGCCGTTCTCCGTCGCCTCCATCACCGCCTTTTTCGAGACGATGTGGCCGCAGCCGTAGGGCAGGGTGATGTTCCACAGCGGCACGAACGGCTTGGAGAGCACGATGACGCCGGTGTACTTGTCTTCCACGTCCACGCGGTCGAGCGGGCCCCAGTCGTCCTTCACGGGGCTGTCATGCTCGATGATGCGTTCGAAGGAGAACTTCACGTCCTCGGCGGTCATCTCGCCGTAGCCGCCGGTGAACATGATACCTTCGCGCAGCTTGAAGCGGATGTGGGTGTCGTCCACCTGCTCGATGGACTCCGCCGCCTGGAGCTGCCAGTCCCACGCGTCGCCCGGCTTGTACTCGATCAGCTTCGAGTAGATGCAGTTCATCACATCGACGTTGTAGGCGTTCTGATAGAAGCCGGGGTCGAGCTTGTTGATGTCCGAATAGGCGCGTGCGACCAGCACCTTCCCCTCGGCCGCCCAGACCGCCCGCGACAGCGGCATGCCGTTCGCCACGACACCGGCGCCGAGCGCGGCGGCGCCCTGCATGAAGCGGCGCCGGTTCACCGGCATATCCGATTGGCGTGGATGATCCGTCATGCGCGTCCTCCCTTGCATCCGCCCACCATCCTGGCGGGGTCGGCGTTTTTGTGTCGCACGCAAACCGGCACACGACGTTGCCGGATGCCGTTAACCCGCCGATGGTGGACTCCGGGAGGGGTGTGGAGCAAGGCACGGGCCGCACGTGCGGCATGCGGTCAGTCTTCCAGCAGATAGCCCTGACGATGCGCCAGCGGCGTGCGACCGGCGATCTTGGCGATCGCGTCGCCGCGCGCAGCCTGGCGGTGCAGCCGCCGGGTCAGAACGATGCCGTCGGTGCGGGCGTGGACAACCGCTCGCTGCCGCGCGGTGGGGCCGGCGTCGAGCGGGACCAGTTCGGCAATGGGATCGCCGCCGCGAACCTGCTGCCCGAGTTCGGCGCGGTAGATCACGGCGCCCGTGGCCGGCGCGCGCAGGATGTCGCAGGCGTCCAAGCCGGTCGGCTCGCAACGTGGTTGCGGCGCGGGGCCCGGGTCGCCCGCCAGATGGCCGCGGCGCTGAAGGGCCCGCACCAGCGCCCGTGCGTCGCGCTTGGCCAGCCCGTCGTCCACGTCGGCGAAGCCGCGCAGCTCCACCGTGGCGGCCACGCACCCCTGCGGGATCGGCAGGTCCGGATGCGCCGCGCCCAGCCGGGTCCAGGCTGCCGACAGCGTCTCGGAGAAGGTGCTTCCGCCCGTCACCCCGGCCGTCAGCACCGCGGCGCAGTCGAGCTCGCCGGCCAGGTCGGCGGCCGCCGGCCAGAGCTCCGGCAGGATGAAGAGGTGCAGCAGCCCCGCGTCGTCGCAGTGCAGATCGAGCGCGAGATCGGCGTCGCAGGCTTCGCGGGCGAGCACGCGGTGCAGGGCGTCGATTTCGCGTTCGGGCTGTTGGGCGTCGAGCGCCGCGCGCATGGCCGAACGCAGTTCCGCGAGGTTGGCCCGCGCGTCGTCGCCGAGCCGGTCGCCCGCGCCGGCCGCGGCGGCGGCAAGGTCGGGCCAGCCGCGGTTGAAGTTCTGGCCGCTGGCAAGGTCCTGCCGCGCCGGCGAGGCGCCGGTCACACGCTGCGCCAGGCCGAGCGGATTGGCGCACGGCACCACGACGACCTGCCCGGCGATCCGGCCGGCCTCCTGCGCGGCGTCGAGTTCCGCCAGCAGATGCCGGGCGACCAGATAGCCCGGGGTTTCGTCGGCGTGCACCCCGGCCTGGATGTAGGCCTTGGGGCGTGCGTCCGGATCGCCGTACCGCACCATGCGAACCGTGCGGCTGGTTCCCGGCGTTTCCACATCCAGCGGCACATCGATCGGTTCGCCGCCCATGCGCGCAGCCTCTCCCCGCCCTGTCCCGCACAGGCACGCCCGACAGCGTGTCGAAGCGTGTGAATTGACCGTAGGGCACCGGGGTGTTGAGCGGCAACCCGCGCCCACGCAGGCGGCGAACGTGCCGGGTGCCCGCCGCCCGACCGACCCGCGCTGGCGAGCTTCGGGCTACATCGCCATGTCGTACTCGTCTTCGTGGTGGTGGCCCTTGCTCCGGGGCTTTTCGGAGACCATGGCCTCGGTGGTGATGATGAGGCCGGCGACGGAGGCTGCGTCCTGAAGCGCGGTCTTCACCACCTTCAGCGGGTCGATGATGCCGGCCGAGCGCAAGTCGCCGTAGCTGTTGGTGGCGGCGTCAAAGCCCCAGTTCGGGTCGCCCGTGTCCAGCACCTTCCCCGCCACGATCGAGGGCTCGACGCCCGCGTTCGCGGCGATCTGGCGCAGCGGCGCCTGGAGCGCGCGGCGCACGATGTCCACGCCCACCTGCTGGTCGCGGTTGAGCGCCGTCACGCCGTCGAGCGCGCGCGCGGCGATGGCGAGCGCGGTGCCGCCGCCGGTGACGATGCCGTCCGTGACCGCGGCCCGGGCGGCGTTCACGGCGTCGTCCACGCGGTCGCGCTTTTCCTTGGTCTCGAACTCCGTGGCCCCGCCCACCTTGATGACGGCCACGCCGCCGGTCAGGCGCGCCAGGCGCTCCTGCAGCTTTTCTTTGTCGTACTCGGAGTCCGTCTCGGCGATCTGGGCGCGGATCTGCTTGCCGCGGTCCTGAATGGCCTCCGAGGTGCCGCGGCCGTCGATGACGGTGGTGGTATCCTTGGTGATGCGCACGAGGCGCGCGCGGCCCAGCATGTCCAGCGTGGCGTTCTCCACCTTGTTGCCCAGCTCGCCGCCGACGACCTCGCCGCCCGTGACGACCGCGAGATCGCCCAGCATGGCCGTGCGGCGCTCGCCGAAGCCGGGGGCCTTCACCGCCGCCACGCGCAGGCCGCCGCGCAGGCGGTTGACCACCAGCGCCGTGAGGGCCTCGCCAGAGACGTCCTCGGCCACGATGACGAGCGCGCTGCCGTTGCGCGCGACGCTTTCCAAAAGCGGCAGGAGGTCCTGCAGATTGTCCAGCTTGCCGTCGTGGATCAGGATGTAGGGGTCCTCGAACTCGGCCTGCATGCGCTCGCCGTCGGTGACGAAGTAGGGCGAGAGGTAGCCGCGGTCGAAACGCAGCCCCTCCACGAGGTCCAGCTCGGTCTCCTGGCCGGCGGCCTCCTCCACGGTGATCGTGCCGTGCTCGCCCGCCTTCTCCACGGCGTCGGCGACCAGTTCGCCGATGGCCCGCTCGCCGTTGGCGGCGATCGTGGCGACCTGGGCGATGCGCCCGCGCTCGCTGGTGCGCTCGGCCTGCGCGTCCAGCTCGGCGGCGACGGCCGTGACCGCCTGCTCGATGCCGCGCTTGACCTCCATCGGCCCCATGCCGGCGCTGACGGCCTTGGCGCCCTCGCGCACGATGGCCTGGGCCAGCACGGTGGCCGTGGTGGTGCCGTCGCCGGCGATGTCGTTGGTCTTCTGCGCGGCTTGGCGCACGAGCTGCGCGCCCATGTTCTCGAAGCGGTCCTTCAGCTCGACCTCGCGCGCGACCGTGACGCCGTCCTTGGTCGAGCGCGGCGCGCCGTAGCCGCGGGTGAAGGCGACGTTGCGGCCCTTGGGCCCCAGCGTCACACGGACGGCGTTGGCGAGGGTGTCGACACCGCGCAGGAGCCGGTCGCGGGCATCCTGGCCGAAAACGAGCTGCTTGGCGGTCATCGTCGCTTCGATCCTTCGTCGGGCGCGTCCACACGCGGCGGACGCCGGTTGCACCAAGGTTGTTCACCTTTTGTTTTATCGCTCGGGTGACGGTCCGAAGGCCTCGGACCGTCGAAAGACCGGGACGCCCGTTCGCCGCCATCGGCGGCGGGGGCCGCGCGCCGGACGGCGCGGCGGCCCCGACCGGGCGTTACGCGGCCTTCTGGGCGCCCTCGCCCTTGGTGAGGATGCCCAGGACGTCGTTCTCTCGCAGGATGGTGTAGTCCTTGCCGTCGAGCTTGACGTCGGTGCCCGCGTACTTGCCGATCAGCACGCGCTGGCCGACCTCGACGTCGACGGACAGCCGGTTGCCGTTCTCGTCCTTCGCGCCGGCGCCCACCGCGACGACCTCGGCCTCCATCGGCTTTTCCTTGGCTGTGTCGGGGATGATGATGCCGCCCGAGGTCTGCTCCTCCTGCTCAACGCGCTCGACCAGGATGCGGTCGTGCAACGGACGGAATGTCATGGCGATCCTCCACCTCGTTGGATGCGGGTCGTTTGGGTCTGCTTCCCGAGGTCGTCCTGTTTCGGCTCGCGTGCCCGATGTTCCACCGCCGGGCTGCGGCGCGGGCCGCACGGCGTGCCGTGCACCGCCCGCGCCCGGCGGGCGGCCGCGCCGCGTTTTAGCACTCTCTCGCCGAGAGCGCCAACGCCGCGGCGCCCAGGAAATGGGGAGGCGCGCGCGCCGGTTCAACCCTCTTCCCGGCGCGCCGCCACGGGCCGAACGGGTTTTTGCGAACGCGACGGTGCCACGGGCGCGCGGCGGGCGGAATTGCCCGTCGGGGGCGCGCACCCCTCCGGCCGGGATACGCCGCGCGAACGCCGCGGCGTTTTGGCAGCACCCGCGCGGCGCGGCTGCCAAGCCTCTGATATGGCCGGATTTTCTTGCCGGGCGCGAACAAGCGTGCAACGCTGGAGGGGTGAACGGGCCAGCTCGTTGTGCGAACGGGCACGCCGGCCCGAACCGTCCAGGAGGTGATGGACGCCATGACCCCGCGTTGCACGATCGGCGGTTACCGCCTGACGACGGCGGAGATCGTCTACCACCTGCCCGACCATCCGGACCTGCTCCAGACCTTCGTCTGGCAGGACTACGACCTGATTCCCAAGCTGCCCGTGCTGACGCACTTCCTCGACTTCTGGCGCCACAACATCGACGGCGCGCTGCATTCCGTGCGCGTGTGCACCGCGCCGGACGGAGCGGCGGGCGGCTACCGCAACGTCGTCTGGGAGGGGCGGCTGCACTGATCGCCCGGACGGCGGTCAAGCGAACCCGTCGTTGCCGCCGTCCGTGACGAGGGCGGAAACGTCGGTCGCGTCCAGCTCGGCGGCCTCGGCGTCGAAGCCGGGCTGGACGACCTCGCCGCCGAGCCGGATCTCGCCATCGGCTAGGCGCGCCGTGGCCGTGCCGTCGGCGAAGGCGACCTCGACGGCCGCGTTGAGCGCGATTTCCGCTTCCGCCCCGGCGCTGTCGATCTCCAGCACGTTGCCCGAGGCGTCCAGCTCGGCATCCGCCAGGGCACCCGGCAGCGCGACGCGGTCGCCCGCGTTGGCCGCGAAGGCCACGGCGCCGTCGTCGCCCGAGACCTCCAGCGTCTCCGCCGCCGCCGTGCCGACGACGCGGCCGGGGTAGGCAATCTCCAGCCGCTGTCCGGTGCCGTCGAGCACCGTCAGGTTCTCCGGCACCACGTCCGGGCCCGGCACCACCCGGCCCGGCTGGCCGGGGCCGAGCGTCACGTCGTCGGGATCGAACGCGGCCCCGACCGCCTCCCCGCCCAGCGTGACCGTCGGGGGCGCACTCGCCGTGTCCAGCCCGGCCGTGGCGACGCCGTCGGCGAAGCCGATCTCCACCTCGCCGTTGAGGAAGATGGTCGCGCGCGTGCCGTCCTCGGGCCGGGAGAGCACGAGCGCGGTTCCCGTCTGCGCCACCTCGTAGCTGCCGAGCGGCCCCGGCAGCGCCACGCCGTCGTCGGTCCCGGCCGCCCAGGTGACGTCCGCGCCGCTTTCCAGCGTCACGCGCTCGCCCGCCGCCGTGCCCCGGACCTCGGCGCGGAAGGGGACTGTCAACGCCTGCGGCGTGCCGTCGAGGATGGTCAGGTTGCGCTCGGCGGCGACGGGCTCGACGCGGACGGTGGCCGTGTCGCTGGCGCCCGCCGGGTCGGTCACGGTGTAGGTGAAGCTGTCGCCCGCGCCGGCATCCGCGCCCGGCGTGTAGGTCAGCGTGCCGTCCGCGCCGACCGTGGCCGTGCCGTTGGCCGGCGCTTCGCCGATGGCAAAGCCGAGAGCATCGCCGTCATCGTCCGGGTCGGTGACGCGCTCGCCGAGATCCGCGCGCAGCGTGCCCCCCGGCGCGCCGGTCAGGCGCGCGTCCGTGGCGTTCGGCAGGGCGTTGGCATCGGGCGCGGGCACGTCGCGGCTGTCCGCGAGCGTGGCGACGAACAGCCGGTCGCCGCCACCCGCCTCCGGCGAGCGCGTGAAGACGGCCGTTTCGCCGTCGGCGGAAATGGCGGCGGTCCCGGCGTCGGGGGCGTCCGGTCCCGGCGGCGGGGCGACGGCGTCGATGTCGGGGTTCTCGAAGTCGCGCACGAAGACGTCGTCGGCCGCATTGCCGTCACCGGCGACGAGGTTCGTGGCCTCGCTCGTGAAGACCGCGCGCTCGCCGTCCTCGGAAAGCGAGATTCCCCCGGTGTTGAAGTTTGCCTCAGTGCCGTCCGGCCGCGCGGCGATGGCGGTGGTTTCGCCGGTCTCGACGTCGATCAGCGTGGTGCTGACGACGCGGCTGAGCGCGATCGTGCTCGCGTCGGGCGACAGGCTCAGGCTCGGCGGTAGGATGCCGTTCACCGGCACGTCCGGGCCGAACCGCTGGCTCGTCCCGTCCGCGCGGTCGTGGAGCACCACGCTGCCCTGCCCCTCGGGTCCCGAGCCGTCGAGGTAGGCGACGAAGCGCCCGTCGGCGCCGATGTCGAGCACGCGATCCGGCGCGAGCGGATCGCCGATGCCCTCGCTGATGCGGGTGAGCGTGCCGTCGCCCGTGTCGCGGACGAAGATGTCGGCCTCGCCGTTGGCGTCGCCGGGCACGAGATTGTCGGCCGCGCTGACGAAGGCCACGGCCGCGCCGCCGTCCGCCACCGCCGGGGCGCGCGCGGGCGCGCCGGCCTGCGCGCCATCCGGCCCGACGCTGGCCCGCTCCAGGTCGCCCGTGCCCAGATCCTTGAGGAAGACGTCCGCGAGGCCGTTCGTGTCGCCCTCGACGAGGTTGCCGGCCGTCGAGGTGAAGGCGAGCGCCTCGCCGTCGGGGCTGAGGTCGAACGCGCCGATGCCGGTCTCCGGCGCGGCGCCGTCGTCGGTTTCGCTCACCCGCTGAACCGAGCCGTCGGCGGTGTCGAGCACGAAGGCGTCGCGGGCATTGTTGGCGTCCTCGGGAACGAGGTCCGAGGCGGTGGCGGAAAACGCGATCACCTCGCCGTCCTCGCCCACGGCCACGTCGCCGATCGTGCCGGCATCGACGCCCGTGTCCGCGACTCCGCGCACGCTGACGCCGTCCTCGGGCTCGATATCCACGGCCACGCGGCTGCTGGCGGTCAGGCCGTCGGCGTCTTCCACGGTGTAGGTGATCGTGGCGGGGCCGCCCGCATCCCGGTCGGGAGCGATTTCCAGGCGGTCGCCGGGGGTCACATCGACATCGACCTTGCCGTCGGTCACGGCCGCCTCCGCGATCTCCAGCCCCGCGCCGTCGGGATCGCGGTCGTTGGCGAGCACATCCAGCGTCAGGGACTGGTCGCTGCGCAGCCTGGCCTGGTCGGGCACGGGCTCGGGGACGCGCTCGGCCGGGAACGCGGGTTCGTCCAGGCGCACGCGGTAGACGTCGAGGGCGCTGTCGGCGTCGCCGGGGCGCAGGTTCGTGGCGCGGCTTTCGAACACCACGACCTCGCCGTCGGCGGAAATCTCGGGATCGCGCGAGGCCCCGTCGCCGCCCGCGCCGTCGGGCGTTTCGCTGACGCGCGTGATCTCGTCGGTGACGCGGTCGTAGACGAAGACGTCGCGCACGCCGTTGGCGTCGCCGGGCACGAGGTCGTCGCTGGCGCTGGAAAAGGCGACGCGGCGGCCGTCGGCGTCGATGGACAGCGCGGGCGTTTCGCCGCCAGCAATCCGCCCGGCGGGCGCGATGACCTCGATCCGGTCCGTGGCACGGTCCTGCAGCACGATCTCCGCGCCCTCGCCGGGCTCGCGGACATAGGCGACGTGCCGCCCGTCCGCCGAGACGGCGGCGCCCCTCGTGTCCGTGGGCGTCAGAATCGCCGTCTCGTCCAGCCCGCCGAAGCCGTCGAGGCGTTCGCCGAGGCCGCTGGCGCGGTCGGTGAGCACGGTGTTGGCGGTGGCGGTGACGAGGTCGCTCGACGCGGGACCGTCGAACGCCTGCGTGACCGCGAAGAGCCGTCCGTCGGGTGTGAGCGCGATGCCGCTGTCCGCCAGGACGGGGTCGGGCTGGCGCGTGTCCGCTGTGCCGGCCGCGCGGTCGGCGAGCGTGATCGTGCCGCCGCGCGCGAAGGCGACCAGCCCGCCGTCGGCCTTGATCGCCGGGCGCAGGTTGTCGGGATCCCCGCCCTGTGGGTCGAGGTCGCCGCCGGGCACGCGCACCGCGCCGCCGTCATCCAGGTCGAGCGCGAACACCTCGTCGCGCTGTTCGCCGTCGTTGGGCGTGAGATCCTCGGCCACGAAGGCGACCGTGCCGCCGTCGTCGCTGATGACCGGGTTGATCGAGGCGTCGTTGGCCGGCCCGGCCGGGTCCTCGCTGACGCGCTGCACGGCGCCGGTGGCGGGCGTCTTCACGAAGACATCGCGCGTTCGGTCGAAGGCGTCCGGCTCGAAGGCCTGGTCCGCGCTCTGGAAAGCGACGCGGCGGCCGTCGCCGCTGACGCTGGGGTTCTCGCCGCCGGCGGCCTGCGTGCTCCCGGCGGGCGTGGAGATGAGCGTGAGGCTGCGGATGACCGGCACGGCATCCTCGCGGTTCGCGTGCACGCCCCGAAGCCTACGCGCGCCGTGCGCCGCCGCTCAATCCGCCGCGGGCGGGGACGCGATGCCGCACGCGCCTTGGCGCGGTCCACCCCCGTCGCTAGCTTCACCCCAACGCGGGAGAGCCGGAAGGGCCGAGTGCCATGAGCACGCTGACGTTTGCCGGACAGAGCGCCGCGCGCCGCGCCGACGACCGCGCGGTCGGCGCGTGGCTGCTGGCGGTGTGCGGGATGATCTTCGCCATGGCCGTGATCGGGGCGATCACGCGCCTGACGGAAAGCGGGCTGTCCATCATGGAATGGGCCCCCGTCAGCGGCGTGCTGCCGCCCATGTCGCAGGCGGAGTGGGAGCGCATCTTCGCGCTCTACAAGCAGACGGCCGAGTACCGCGAGCTCAACGCCGGCATGTCGCTGGCGGAGTTCAAGACGATCTTCTGGTGGGAGTGGGTGCACCGCCTGTGGGGCCGGCTGATCGGCGCGGTCTTCCTGGCCGGGTTCCTGTGGCTGCTGCTGCGCGGCAAGCTGCGCCGCGGGCTGACGCCGCACCTGATCGCGCTCTTCGTCCTCGGCGGGCTGCAGGGCGCGCTCGGCTGGTTCATGGTCGCCAGCGGCTTCGCCGAGCGCACCGACGTCAGCCAGTACCGCCTCACCCTGCACCTCGGCTTCGCCCTGGCGATCTACGCCTACGCCCTGGCGCTGGCGATCCGGCTGCGCTGGCCGAGCGCGCCCGCCAGTGCCGACGCCGCCGGGGTGCGGCGCGGGTTGTGGGCCTTCGCCGGGCTGGTCGCGGTCACGATCGTCGCCGGGGCGCTGGTCGCGGGGCTGAACGCCGGCATGTCCTACAACACCTATCCCCTGATGGCGGGCGAGGTGGTGCCGGCGAACTACGGCGTGCACGCGCCCTGGTGGCTGAACTGGTTCGAGAACGTCGCCGCCGTGCAGTTCAACCACCGCCTGCTGGCGCACCTGACCGTCGTGGCCGGGCTGGCGCTGTGGGTGTGGGGGTGCTTCGCCCGGCTGAGCGAGGAAGCGCGGCGGGCGCTGGCGTGGCTGGCGCTGGGCTCGCTGGGGCAGCTGGTGCTGGGCGTGGTGACGCTGCTGGCCGTGGTGCCGGTGTGGTTGGGCGCGGCGCACCAGGCGGGCGCCATCGTCGTGCTGTCGCTGACCATCTGGGCGCTGTCACGCGTGCGCGCGCCGGGCGTGGGCGCGGCGGGGGTTTGACCGGCCCGGTGCGGATTCTTTTTCCAGCCCATCGATGACCACAGAATGGGGCCATCCGGCACGGCGGGTGGCGAGCCTCATCCCTCCCAGCGCGCCGGCGAACACGGCGAGCTGGGCCCCTCCCTTCTCCTGAAGGAGAAGGGTTGGATGGCGGGACTTCGCGCCCCGCATCGTCGGTGCAGGCCACCGGGAGATGCCACATGCCCGCGAAACGGCTGCTGATCGTCGCGCACGCGCCCTCGCCCAACACGCAGCGCCTGCTGGACGCGGTGGTGCGCGGGGCGCAAAGCGCGGACATCGAAAGCGTGGAGGTGGTCGCCAAGCGGCCCTTCGACGCCGACGCCGAGGACGTGCGCGCCGCCGACGCCGTCATCCTGGGCACGCCGGAAAACCTCGGCTACATGAGCGGCGCGCTGAAGGATTTTTTCGACCGCATCTTCTACGCCGTGGGCGAGGACACAGAGGCCCTGCCCTACGCCGCCTACATCCGCGCCGGCAAGGACGGCACCGGCACCTACAACGCCATCCGATCCATCACCACGGGCCTGCGCTGGCGCCCCATCCAGGAGCCCATGATCCTGCACGGCGAGTGGCAAGAAGCCTTCGTCGGCCAGTGCGAGGAGCTGGGCACGCTCGTCGCGACCGGGCTGGACATGGGCATTTACTGACCGCCTAGCGTCGTCCCTCAGCGCCCGCCGTCCAGCAGGCCGTGGCGGCGGTGCCAGGCTTCCAGGGATTCCGGCGGGTAGCCGGCGTGCTGCTCCTCGCCCGGCCGGGCGTCGATGCGCACCCAATTGGCCTTGGAGTCCAGCAGGATGTGCACGACCTCCGGCGGCTCGGGCAGCGGCGTGTCGATGGCGCTGGCGAAGGGGTGGACCAGCTCGGGATACGCTGGATCGAAGACCCACAGCGCGGTGCCGCAGTGCGAACAAAAGCGCCGCTCCCCCGGGCTTTGCTCGCCGTCCACCCGGGCGTGGAAGACGGTGATCGCCGCGCGCCCGCGCACGCTGAGGGTGTTCGCGTCGGCGCCCAGGTTGACGGCGTAGCCGCCCCCGCCCGCCGTCTTGCGGCAGATCGAGCAGTAGCAGCGGTTGTAGGGCACGGGCGCGTAGGCCTCGACCGAAAAGGCCACGGCGCCGCAATGGCACGAGCCGTCCAGGTGCATGGCGCTCCCCGCGATGGCGTGATTTCCGGCATGGAAGCGTGCCACCCCGGCGCACTTGCGAACAGGTCCACGAGCGGGCAGCCCCGACGCGCTTCGGCACCGGTTTCGGACCGGCACCTTCCCCAAGATTGACGCAAACGGCGAATGCACTCGGGCGTCCGTCGGTCTGACACAAGTTTCCAAAGATCATCTTTGGTCGTGATGGACCCATTCATCTCCGCGCAACGCCGGTGTCGAGTGAAAGAAGCGATTAAACACGCTCGTGTTTAAAGACGCGGGCGAAGATGGTGCCGACGTGCTGGGTGTGGAAGCTGGGGTCGAAGCAGGCGGCCAGGGCGTCGGGGTCGAGCGCGGCCGTGACCTCCTCGTCCTGCTGCAGGAGGGAGAGAAAGTCGGCACCCTCGTTCCAGACCTTCATGGCGTTGCGCTGGACGAGGCGGTAGGCGTCCTCGCGCGCGACACCGGCCTGAGTGAGCGCGAGCAGCACGCGCTGGGAGTAGACCAGCCCGCCCAGGCGGTCGAGGTTGGCCTTCATGGTGTCCGGGTAGACCAGCAGCTTTTCGATCGTGCCGGCAAGACGGTGCAGGGCGAAGTCGAGGGCGATCGTGGCGTCGGGGGCGGTGACGCGCTCGACGGAGGAGTGGGAGATGTCGCGCTCGTGCCAGAGGGTCACGTTTTCCAGCGCGGGGGTGACGGCGGAACGGACGATGCGCGCGAGGCCCGTCAGGTTCTCGGAGAGGATGGGGTTGCGCTTGTGCGGCATGGCCGAGGAGCCCTTCTGGCCTTCCTCGAAGTATTCCTCGGCCTCGCGGACCTCGGTGCGCTGCAGGTGGCGGATTTCGGTGGCGAGGTTTTCGATGCTGCTGGCGATCGTGCCCAGCGTGGTGAAGAAGGCGGCGTGGCGGTCGCGCGGGATGATCTGCGTGGAGATGGGCTCGGGCGTCAGGCCCATCTGCTTGGCGACGTATTCCTCCACGTAGGGATCGATCGTGGCGAAGGTGCCCACGGCGCCGGAGATGGCGCAGGTGCCGACCTCCTCGCGCGCGGCTACGAGGCGCTTGCGCGCGCGGGCGAAGGCGGCGTGGTGGCTGGCAAGCTTGAGGCCGAAGGTCGTGGGCTCGGCGTGGATGCCGTGGCTGCGGCCGATGCAGAGCGTGGCCTGGTGTTCCTTGGCGCGCGTTTCCAGCGCGTTCAGCAGGCGGTCGAGCCCGGCGAGCAGCAGGTCGGTGGTCTGGACGAGCTGGACGGCGAGGCAGGTGTCCAGCACGTCGGAGGAGGTCATGCCCTGGTGGACGAAGCGCGCCTCGGGGCCGACGTGCTCGGCGAGGTTGGTGAGGAAGGCGATGACGTCGTGGCGGGTCTCGCGCTCGATCTCCTCGATGCGGGCGACCTCGAACTGCCCGCGCTCCCACACGGCCTTGGCGGCGGCATGGGGGATGACGCCCAGCTCGGCCTGCGCGTCGCAGGCGTGCGCCTCGATTTCGAACCAGATGCGGAAGCGGTTCTCGGGCTCCCAGATGCGGGCCATCTCGGGGCGGCTGTAGCGCGGGATCATGGCGGGCATCCTCCGACTCGCCGTGGGACGGGCGGAGATAGGCCGCGACGGGTGGGCGCTGTCAACGCCGCAGAAACCGTTCGGTCACGGCGAACCGAGCTCGGGCGAAAGCTCCGGCGCTACAACAACCCCTTCCGCTTGAAGGAGGCGTGGCCGGTGCGGGTGATGATGACGTGGTCGTGGACGTTGACGGAGAGCTTCTTGCCGGCGTCCGCGATCTCGCGCGTCATTTCCACGTCCGCCTTGGAGGGCGTGGGATCGCCCGAGGGGTGGTTGTGGACGAGGATGATCGCGCTGGCTTCCAGCGCCAGGGCGCGCTTGATGATCTCGCGCGGGGAGGCCGGCGTGTGGTCCACGGTGCCGCGCGCGAGCTGCTCGTCGGCGATGAGCTGGTTCTTGCGGTTGAGGAAGAGGACGCGGACCTGCTCCACCTTGTCCTCGGCCATGGCGACGCGGCAGTAGCGCAGCACCTTCTCCCAGTCGGACAGCACGGTGCGCTGCTGGGCGCGTTCGCGGCCCGCGCGCTCGGCGGCCTCCTGGGTCACCTTGAGCGTGGCGGCGGCGGCGTCGCCCATGCCCTTCACGCCGGCGAGGTCGCCGGGATCGGCGGCGAGCACGGCGGCCAGCGAGCCGAAGCGCTGCAACAGCCGCTTGGCCAGCGGTTTCACGTCCCCGCGCGGGTGGGCGGCGAAGAGCAGCACCTCCAGGATCTCGTAGTCCTGCAGCGCCTGCCCGCCGGCATCGAGCACGCGCTGGCGCAGACGCTGGCGATGGCCCGTGTAGTGGGGACGCCCGCCGTCCTTTCCGTCACCCGAGCGCGCCCCATTGTCCGCCATCGCGCCTCCGCGGTCCGGCATGCCGGTGTGTGCGCCGCCCGGCGGCGGCGCGCTGCGCGCAATTCAAGGCTGTCCCGCCCGCGTTTGCAAGCTCAGCGCGCGGCCGCGGGCACACACGCGTGTGCATCCTCGCCCGCGTCGCCGGCATCCGCCGGCCGGTCCGCGTCCGCTGCCAGCCGCGCCCGCGCGGCCCGGAAGACCTCGGCCAGGGCTTCGAACTCGGGCTGGCGGGGGGAGGTGCGGCGCCACGCCAGCACCACGCGGCGCGGGCACGCGCCCCGGAGCGGCACCAGCGCGATTTCGTGCGAGCGCGCCGCCCCGGCGTCGTGCGCCAGCTGCGGCAGCAGCGTCAGCCCCAGCCCCATCTCCACCATCGCCAGCAGCGTGGACAGGCTGGTGGCGGCGAAGCTGTCGTCCTCGCGCGGCAGCACCTCCGGGAAGGCGGAGAGCGCGTGGCGGTGCAGGCAGTGGCCGCGCTCCAGCAACAGCAACGAATGCTCGCGCAGGTCGGCGCCGCTCACCTGCTCGCGCCCGGCGAGCGGGTGCGCGCGCGGCGCCGCCAGGGTGTAGCTGTCCTCGAACAGCGTCGCGGTCGCCAGGTCGCCCGTCTCGTACGGCAGGGCGATCAGGATGGCGTCCAGCCGGCCGGCGGCGAGGCCCTCGATGAGGCTCTCGGTGAGTTCCTCGCGCAGGTAGAGCCGCAGGTCGGGATGGTCGCGCCGCAGCGCCGGCATGGCGTGCGGGATGAGGTAGGGGCCGATCGTGGGGATGGTGCCCAGCCGCAAGTCGCCGCGCAGGGTTCCGGCCTGCCGACTGGCGAGGTCCACCAGGTCGTGCGTGGCCGTGAGGACGCCGCGCGCCCGTTCGGCGAGCTGTTCGCCCACCGGCGTCATCGTCACCGAGCGCTTGGTGCGCTCGGCCACCCCGACCCCGAGCGTGGCCTCCAGCTCCTTCAGCCCCGCGCTCAGCGTGGACTGGCTGACGTGGCAGGCCTCGGCGGCGCGGCCGACGTGGCGCTCGTCGGCGAGCGCGACCAGGAAGCGAAGCTGGCGCAGGCTGGGCAGCATGGTGGACCCTCCGCAGCGGACTCTGTTCGGTTCAATCGATCACACTCCGCAAAATTATTCATTTCACCGAACGGAGCAAGGCGACCAGCTTGCGCGGTGTCACGAACGGCTTTGCAAAAGGAGCTTGCGCCATGACGACCGAGCAGCAGCCCACCCTGCCCCGCCTGAACGAGCCGGCCCCGGACTTCTGCGCGCCCACGACCCAGGGCCAGCGCTCGCTGTCCGACTACACGGGCCGGTGGCTGGTCCTCTTCTCCCACCCCGCCGACTTCACGCCCGTCTGCACGACGGAATTCGTCGGCTTCGCCAAGAACCACGAGCGCTTTCAGGAGATGAACTGCGACCTGCTCGGCCTGTCGATCGACAGCAAGCACGCCCACATCGCCTGGGTGCGCAGCATCAAGGAGAACTTCGGCGTCGACGTCCAATTCCCGATCATCGACGATGTCTCCATGAAGGTCGCGACCGCCTACGGCATGATCCAGCCGGGCGCCAGCGACACCTCCGCCGTGCGCGCCACCTTCGTCATCGACCCTGAGGGTGTGCTGCGCGCGATGATCTACTATCCCATGCCGGTCGGCCGCGACATCGAGGAGGTCGTCCGCCTCGTGCAGAGCCTACAGACGGCGGACGCGTACGGCGTCGCCACGCCCGAGGCGTGGACCCCCGGTCAGTGCGTCATCGTGCCGCCGCCGCAGACCCAGGCGGAGGCCGAGCAGCGCGCGAACGCGGGCTACAATTACACGGATTGGTACTTCTGCACCAAGGAGCTGTAAGGCCCGATTCCGCGGGACGCCCGGTCCGCCGGGCGTCCCTGCCCGCCCGGCTGGACCATCACAAGCGAGAGACGCGCCATGAGCACACAAGGCCCCGAGGTCACCGGCTTCTTCGATTACAAAACCTTCAGCGTGCAGTACGTGGCCGCCGACCCGGCGACGAAGCAGTGCGCCATCATCGACCCCGTGCTGAACTATGACGAGAAGGCGGGCCGCACCAGCACCGAGCACGCGGACACCATCCTCCAGCACGTCCGCGAGAACGGGCTGACCGTCCAGTGGATCCTGGACACCCATCCCCACGCCGATCACTTCTCCGCGGCCAGCTACCTCAAGGAGCAGACGGGCGCGCCCATCGCCATCGGCGAGCACGTGAAGGACGTCCAGCAGCTCTGGAAGAAGATCTACAACTGGCCCGAGGACACGCCGACCGACGGCCGCCAGTGGGACCGCCTCTTCGCCGAGGGCGACACCTTTCAGGTGGGTGAGCTCCCGGCGCGGGTGATGCATTCTCCCGGCCACACGCTCGCCTCGGTCACCTACGTGATCGGCGACGCCGCCTTCGTGCACGACACCCTCTTCCAGCCGGACTTCGGCGCCGCGCGGGCCGACTTCCCCGGCGGCAGCGCGCAGACGCTCTACCGCTCGATCCGCCGCATCCTGGACGAGCTGCCCGGCGAGACGCGGCTGTTCACCGGGCACGACTACATGCCCGGCGGCCGCGCGCCGCAGTGGGAGTCCACCGTGGCCGAGCAGCGCGCCGAGAACCCGATGGTGCACGACGGCGTCAGCGAGGCCGAATTCGTCAGGATGCGCCACGCGCGCGACGCGGAGCTGCCGCTGCCGGTGCTGATCCTGCACGCCCTGCAGGTGAACACCAACGCGGGCCGGCTGCCGGCGCCGGAGGACAACGGCGTCGCCTACCTCAAGATCCCGCTCAACCAGTTCTGAGCCCGAGCGACCATGCGCCTCCCCCGGCTCGACAGCGCGATCCCCGCCGCCGCCTGGCTGAAAAGCTATCGCGGCCGGGACCTCTCGGCCGATCTGGTGGCGGCGGTGATCGTCACCATCATGCTGATCCCGCAGAGCCTGGCCTACGCCATGCTGGCCGGCCTGCCGGCCGAGGTGGGGCTGTACGCCAGCATCCTGCCGCTGATCGCCTACGCCATCTTCGGCTCCAGCCGGGCGCTGGCCGTGGGGCCTGTGGCGGTGGTGTCGCTGATGACGGCGGCGGCCGCGTCGCGCGTCGCCGAGCCGGGCTCGCCCGAGTACGTCGGCGCGGCGATCGCGCTGGCGATGCTGTCGGGCCTGATGCTGGTGGCGATGGGCCTGGCGCGGCTGGGTTTCCTGGCGAACCTGCTCAGCCACCCCGTGATCTCGGGCTTCATCACCGCCTCCGGCATCCTCATCGCCGCCAGCCAGCTTCAGCACGTCCTGGGGATCGACGCCGGGGGCCACACGCTCGTCGCGATCGTGACCGCGCTGGCCGCGCACATCGGGGAGACGAACCCCTACACCCTGGCGATCGGCGCGGGGGCGACCACCTTCCTCTTCTGGGTGCGCACGAACCTCAAGCCCCTGCTGCGCGACCGGCTGGGCATCTCGCCCTTCGCCGCGGACCTGCTCGCCAAGGCCGGGCCGGTGGCGGCGGTGGTCGTCACCACCTCGGCGGTGGCGATCTTCGACCTGGGCGCGCGCGGCGTGGACATCGTGGGCAGCATTCCCGAGGGCCTGCCGCCCGTGACCGCGCCGCCGCTGGACCTCGACCTCTGGGGCAGCCTGGCGACCTCGGCGCTGCTGATCAGCGTGATCGGCTTCGTGGAATCCATCTCGGTGGCGCAGACGCTGGCGGCCAAGAAGCGCCAGCGCGTGGACGCCAACCACGAACTGAAGGGCCTGGGCGCGGCCAACCTGGCCGCCGCCTTCTCCGGCGGCTTCCCCGTGACGGGCGGGTTCTCGCGCTCGGTGGTGAACTTCGACGCCGGGGCGGAGACGCCCATGGCGGGCGTGCTCACGGCCGTGGGCATCGCGGCGACGGCGGTGTTCCTGACGCCGCTGTTCTTCTACCTGCCCAAGGCGACGCTGGCGGCGACCATCATCGTGGCCGTGCTGTCGCTGGTGGACCTGGGCGCGATCAAGCGCACCTTCGTCTACTCCAAGCCCGACTTCGCCGCGATGGCGGCGACCATCCTGATCGTGCTCGGCGTGGGCGTGGAGGCCGGCGTGGTTTCCGGCGTCGGGCTGTCGGTGGCGCTCTACCTGTGGCGCACCAGCCGCCCGCACATGGCGATCGTCGGCCAGGTGCCGGGCACGGAGCACTTCCGCAACGTCGACCGCCACAGCGTGGTGACGAGCGAGGAGGTGCTTTCCATCCGCGTGGACGAAAGCCTCTACTTCGCCAACGCGCGCTACCTGGAAGACAAGATCTACGACATGATCGCCGAGCGGCCGGAGCTGAAGCACGTCGTGCTGCAGTGCTCGGCCGTGAACCTGATCGACGCCAGCGCGCTGGAGAGCCTGGAGGCGATCAACGAGCGCCTGCACACCGCCGGCGTCCAGTTCCACCTCTCCGAGGTGAAGGGCCCGGTCATGGACCGCCTGCAGCGCGCCCACTTCCTGGAGGAGCTGACCGGCAAGGTCTTCCTCAGCCAGCGACAGGCGATGGCGGAGCTGGACCCCGACACGGTCGCCCGCGCCGAGGGCCGTCGCCTGGAGCGGGAGTTGCACGCCGTGTAGGGACTCCGGGAACCCGATCCCGTCCGGCGGTGTTGGCTCCGTGCGCCCGCAGGCCGTGATGCGGGCACGCGGGCCTTCGGGAGGGGCGATGACGGGATGGCTGCTGCTCGCGGGCTGGATCGCGGTGGTGGCCGCGTCGCTGGCCGCGCTGATGCGCGATCTGGCGCGCAACAACCCGGAAATCCACGGCCTGATGAAGGTCGTGTGGGTGCTGACCGTGGCCTATTCGGGGCCGCTGGGGCTGGCGATCTACCACTATGCCGGCCGCAAGCAGATCCAGCGCGACGACATCTGGCGGCGCGCTTTCCGCTCGGTGTCGCACTGCTATTCCGGCTGCGGCCTGGGCGAGATCGTCGGCCTGCTGGTGGCGGTGGGACTGCTCGGGCTCAGCACCGTGTGGACGGCGGGGCTGACCTTCGCCTGCGCCTACATCATGGGCTTCGCGCTGACGATGGGCCCCTTGATCCAGGGCGGCGAGCGCGTGGCCACGGCCTTCGTCGACACCGTGACCAGCGAAACCGCCAGCATCGCCGTCATGGAGACCGTGGCGATCGGCGTCGATCTGACGCTCGCGGGCGGCGCCGGGCTGGCCGAACCGCTGTTCTGGGGCTCGCTGATCGTCTCGCTGACCGTGGGTCTGGCGGCGGCCTACCCGGTCAACGTCGTGCTGATCCGCCTGGGCGTGAAGGAAGGCATGCACGACCCCCGCGCCCACGCCGCCGCGTGACGCGGACCGCGCGTCAGCCGTCGTAGGGCGGCTTGTGCAGGCCCTTGGGCGAATAGGTGAAGACCTCGACGCCGTCCTCCGTCACGCCGACGGAATGCTCGAACTGCGCCGAAAGCGCCTTGTCGCGCGTCACGGCGGTCCAGCCGTCCTCCAGGATCTTCACGTCGGGCTTGCCGGCGTTGATCATGGGCTCGATCGTGAAGAGCATCCCCGGCTGCAGTTCCAGGCCCGTGCCCGGATCGCCGTAGTGCAGGACCGTGGGCGCGTCGTGGAACACCTGCCCGAGCCCGTGGCCGCAGAAATCGCGCACCACGGAAAAGCGGTTGCGCTCGGCGTAATGCTGGATGGCGTGGCCCACGTCGCCCAGGGTGTTGCCGGGCTTCACCTGCTCGATCCCCCGCATCATCGCCTCGTGCGTGACGTCGCACAGCTTGCGCGCCTTCACGCCGGGCCGGCCGGCCCAGAACATGCGGCTGGTGTCGCCATGCCAGCCGTCCAGGATGACGGTGATGTCGATGTTGAGGACGTCGCCGTCGCGCAGCTTCTTCTCGTCGTTCGGGATGCCGTGGCAGACGACCCGGTTCACCGAGATGCAGGTGGCCTTGGGAAAGCCCTTGTAGTTCAGCGGCGCCGGCGTGGCGCCGTGGTCCAGGATGAACTGGTGGCACAGCCGGTCCAGCTCACCCGTGGTCACGCCGGGGCGAACGTAGGGCGCGATATAGTCGAGCACCTGCGCGGCGAGCTGGCCCGCGCGGCGCATGCCCGCGAACGCCTCCGGGCCGTGGAGTGTGACGCGGCGGCGGTCCTTGGCCTCGACGGTCTGTTGCTCTGGCTGGTCCATCGAACTTCGACAGGCTGTGGTTTCGGGGGATCGGGCGGTGGCTCAATTCAATGCGGTCGGGGCCGGGTTTGCAACCCCGGGCCGGCGCGCCGGCCCGCGCGGCGCGGCATCCGGGCGCGGCGAAGCGCCTCACGCCATCGTGCATTCGGGTGGTGGGGCGGAACCGCGCGCAGGATTGCACACCGCGCCCCGACCGCCCACCGTCGGGACAGCTTGGCAAGGAGGAGACGACGATGCGCGGAATGCGCGCAGCGGCGCTGGGCGTCGCGGGGCTGTTGCTGGCCGGCTGCGGCACGGACGCCTTCGACATCCAGTTCCCCTGGTCCGAGGCGGGCGAGCCGGAAACCGAGCGCTTCGAGCAGGCGGGCGTCGACGACGAAGCCCGACAGGCCGACCTGGAAGCCTGCGTGGACAGCGCGCGCGCCCAGATCGCGCGCGACCAGCGCATCGACCGGAGCACCGAGCTCGGCACGACCGGCACCACCTCGGCATCGGGCCAGACAGTCGAGCTGCGCCAGCGCATGGAAGATTTCGGCTACGAGCAGCGCCTCAACCGTCTGATCGCAGACTGCATGCAGCGCAAGGGCTACACCGTCACCGAGGCCGCGGGCGAGTAGGCCGCGCGCACCCTCACGGGGTCGCGGCATCCAAAAGCGGGTCGGGAGGGAGGCCCGAGCCGACCCGACCGAGGCACGGGCCTCCCGACGCTGGCGCTTACGCCATCGCCCGCGTCTTCTTGGGGTCGAAGAAGGGCTTGGGCACCACCTTGGCCGGCCGGTGGTGCGTGCCGTCCGTCGTGGCGAGCGGCGTGCCCTCCTCGCTCAGCTCGGTCGCCACCAGCGCCAGGGCGATGTTCTGCCCCAGGCGCGGGCTGTGCACCGCCGAGGTGATGCAGCCGACGCGCCGCTCACCGTCGAACACGGGCCAGGGCTCGGTGTTCGGCGAGGTCAGCGCGGGCCCGCCAACGTCGAGGCCGACCAGCTTGCGCGACACGCCCTCCTCGCGGATGCGCTTGAGCGCCGCCTTGCCGACGAAGTCGGCGTCCATCTCCAGGTCCACCAGGCGGTCCATGCCCAGCTCGTAGGGGTTGGTGCCCAGGTCCATGTCGGCCTGGTAGGAGAGCATCGCGCCTTCCAGGCGCCGGATGGTGCAGGTGTGGCCCGGCGCCAGGCCGTAGGGCTTGCCGGCCGCCATGATGCGCTCCCACAGCTCCTCGCCGCGGCTGCCGTCGCGCAGATAGATCTCGTAGCCGCGCTCGCTGGACCAGCCGGTGCGCGAAACCACGAGCGGGATGCCGTCCAGCTCCGTCTCGCGCAGCCAGAAGTAGCGCAGCTCCTCGATGTCCTCGCCGAAGAGGTCCTTCATGATCTCCAGGGACTTCGGGCCCTGAAGCTGGAGCGGCGAGACGTCCGGCTCGCCCACCGAGACGTCCAGGCCCGCGTACGCGGCCAGGCCCTGCGCCCACAGCAGCACGTCGCTGTCCGCCAGCGACAGCCAGAAGTGGTTCTCGTCGAGCCGCAGCAGAATCGGGTCGTTGATGACGCCGCCGTACTGATTGGTCAGGAAGACGTACTTGCACTGGCCGACGTTCAGCTTCGACAGGTTGCGCGGCGTGAGCAGTTGCGTGAACTCGGCCGCGTCCGGGCCGGTGATCTCGACCTGGCGCTCGACGGCGACGTCGCAGAGGATGGCGCGTTCGGTCAGGTTCCAGAAGTTCTGCACCGGGTCGCCGAAGCTGCGCGGAATGTACATGTGGTTGTACACCGAATAGGCCTGCGCGCCCCAGCGTTGCGTCGCGGGGAAATACGGCGACTTCCGGATTCGCAGATCGAAGGTGGTGGGATCGGGTGCGGTCGTCATGCGTTCGAACCTCCCATTTATACAGATCGGTCTATCTACCGTGGGCGAACGACCACGTCAATCCGCAACGCACCCCGGCTCCATCGCCCACCGGAAGCAGGTGGATGGTCTGCGATTGTGGCGCGCTGAACGGGCCGTGGAAGCGGGCATACGAGGGGGCAAATTCCTCGACGAACCGCCCTTAACGCTGCCGGCGCGGGCAATAAAAGGTGGAGCGGCCGCTCTGCACGATGCGCCGGATGCCGCCCGTTTGCGCCGGCTCGCAGGTGCAGCCCGGGCACGCCTCGCCCTCGCGCCCGTAGACGGCCCAGGCGTGCTGGAACATGCCCAGCTCCCCGCTGGACTGGCGGTAGTCGCGCAGCGAGGAGCCGCCGGCCTCCACGGCGCGTTCCAAAACCCGCCGGATCGCCGCCGCCAGGTCCGCCGCCCGCTTGCCCTGCACCGCGCGCGCCTGCCGGCGCGGCGAGATCCCGGCAAAGAACAACGCCTCGCAGACGTAGATGTTCCCCAGCCCCGCCACGGTCGTCTGGTCCAGCAGCGCCGCCTTGATGGGGGTGCGCCGGCCGTCCAGCCGTGCCGCCAGCGCCGGGCCGTCGAACGCCGGGTCCAACGGCTCCGGCCCCAGGTGGCGCAGCAGGCGGTGCTCGGCGAGCGCGTTGTCGCTGGTCATCTCCACGATGCCGAAGCGCCGGGGATCGTTGAAGCGGATCTGCGCGCCCGCGTCCGTCACCAGCACCAGATGGTCGTGCGGCTCGAACGGCGCCTCGGGGTCCTCGGCCACCACCATGCGCCCCGACATCCCCAGATGCGCCAGCAGCACGCCGCCGTTATCCAGATGCAGCTGGATGTACTTCGCCCGCCGGGCCACGGCCGTCACCGTGCGGCCCGTCAGCCGTGCTTCCAGCCCCTCCGGCATGGGCCAGCGCAGCGCCGGGCTGCGCTGCACCACCCGCGCCAGCCGCCGGCCCGCAAGCACCGGCCGCAAGCCGCGGCATACCGTCTCGACTTCCGGCAGTTCAGGCATGGAAACACCGTGTGTTTCATCACATCTGTCACTCGACACCGGCGTTGCGTGGCGGGCGTTCGGGTCTCTCACGACCAAAGATGATCTTTGGAAACGCCTGTCACTCGACACCGGCGTTGCATGGCGGGCGTTCGGGTCTCTCACGACCAAGGATGGTCCTTGGACCATCCATACCGTCGGCTGGCCGAGACCTACACCTTCGGCCGAACGCGTCAATCTCGGCTGGGGCAGCGCCAAGCCCCGAGCGCATGCCCCAAACACACGGTGGTTGCCAAACGGGATGGAACACGCGCCGCCGCCCACGTAGGCTCGCGGCCATGAGCGAGCAGTTTCCCGATCGGCGCGCCTCGGACGGCTTCGTCCGCGGGGTCTTCACCTCGGTCGCGCGGCGCTACGACTTGATGAACGATCTCATGTCCGGCGGCGTGCACCGCTGCTGGAAGGACCGCATGGTGCGCCAGCTCGACCCACGCCCCGGCGAGACGGTGCTGGACGTCGCCGGCGGCACGGGCGACATCGCCTTCCGCATCCACGACCGCATGCGCGGCCAGGGGAACGTGGTCGTCTGCGACCTCACCGCTTCGATGGTCGAGGTCGGCCGCGACCGCGCCATCGACGGAGGCCGGCTCACGGGGCTGTCGTGGGTGTGCGGCGACGCCCAGCGCCTGCCCGTGGGCTCGGCGTCGGTGGACGCCTACACCATCGCCTTCGGGCTGCGGAACGTCACCGACGTCGACGCGGCGCTGGCGGAGGCTGCGCGCGTGCTGCGCCCCGGCGGCCGGTTGCTGTGCCTGGAGTTCTCGCGCGTCGTCTGGCCCAGCCTGCAGCAACTCTACGACGCCTATTCGCACGCCGTCCTGCCGCGCCTCGGCGAGGCCGTCGCGGGCGACCGCGAGAGCTACCAGTACCTCGTGGATTCCATCCGCCGCTTCCCCGATCAGCCCACCCTGGCGGAGCGCATGCGCGAGGCGGGCCTGGCGCGCGTGGGCTGGCGCAACTTCTCCGGCGGCATCGTCGCCCTGCACAGCGCCCGCCGGCTCTGATCCCGGCTTGCCTGCACGGCCCCGCGGCGCTAGCTTAATCACAGCTCGCCACCGTGGAATGTGCCGATGCCACCCGCCCCCGCCGGAAAACCCCTCGCCGGGAAACGTATCCTGCTCGTCGTCTCGGGCGGCATCGCCGCCTACAAGACGCCGGAGCTGGTGCGCCGCCTGCGCGAGCGCGGCGCGGCCGTGCGCTGCGTCCTCACCGAGGCGGGCGCGCGCTTCGTCACGCCCCTGGCGCTGGAGGCGGTGAGCGAGGACGTCGTCTACCGCGACCTCTGGGCGCTGACGGCGGAGTCCGGCATGGGCCACATCCAACTCAGCCGCGAGGCCGACCTGGTGGTGATCGCGCCGGCCAGCGCCGACCTCCTGGCGAAGCAGGCGAGCGGGCTGGCGGACGATCTGGCGAGCACGCTGCTGCTGGCTACGGACACCGAGGTGCTCGCCGCGCCCGCGATGAACGTGCGCATGTGGCAGCATCCGGCCACGCAGGCGAACGTCGAAACCCTGCGCCGACGCGGCGTGCGCGTCGTCGGCCCCGACGCCGGCGACATGGCTTGCGGCGAGCACGGGCCGGGGCGCATGGCCGAGCCCGAGGCCATCCGCGACGCCGTCGAGGCCCATTTCGGGGCGGACGCGCCCCTGGCCGGCCGGCGCGCGCTCGTCACCAGCGGGCCCACGCACGAGCCCATCGACCCCGTGCGCTACATCGCCAACCGCGCCTCGGGCCGCCAGGGCCACGCCGTCGCCGCCGCCCTCGCCCGGCTGGGCGCCGACACCACGCTCGTCACCGGGCCCACGGCCGAGCCCGATCCGGCGGGCGTCACCGTCCGCCACGTGGAAAGCGCGCGCGAGATGCTGACCGCGTGCGAGGCCGCGCTGCCCGTGGACGTCGCCGTCTGCGCCGCCGCCGTGGGCGACTGGCGCGCGGCCGAGGAAGCCGCGCACAAGTGCAAGCGCGAGGGCCGCGACGCCTGGGCGCTGGAGCTGGTGCAGAACCCGGACATCCTGGCCCGCCTCAGCCAGCCGGGGGCGAACCGGCCGCCCCTGGTCGTCGGTTTCGCCGCCGAAACGGACGCGGTGGTCGCCAACGCCCGTGCCAAGCGCGCCCGCAAGGGCTGCGACTGGATCGTCGCCAACGACGTCGCCCCCGGCACCGGCACCTTCGGCGGCGCGCACAACACCGTCCACCTCATCACCGGCGACGACGCGGAGCCGGAGGCGTGGCCGCGCCTCGCCAAGACGGACGTGGCCGAGCGCCTGGCCGCGCGCATCGCCGACAGTCTCGGAGAAGGGTCGTGAGCCTCACCATCCCCGTCGCCCAGATGCCGCACGCCAGCGACATGACGCTGCCGGCCTACGCCACGCCGGGCAGCGCCGGCATGGACCTGCACGCGGCCCTGACGGCGGACACGACCATCCACCCGGGCACGCACGCCCACATCCCCACCGGCATCGCCATCGCCCTGCCGGCCGGCTACGAGGCCCAGGTGCGCCCGCGCTCGGGCCTTGCGGCCAAGCACGGCGTCACCGTCCTCAACGCCCCCGGCACGATCGACAGCGACTACCGCGGGGAAATCGGCGTGCTGCTCGTGAACCTGGGGCCGCAGCCCCACACCGTGGCGCGCGGCGACCGCATCGCCCAGCTGGTGTTCGCGCCCGTACTCAACGCGGTTTGGTGGCCCGTGGCCGAGGTGTCCGGCGCCGCCGCGACCGACCGGGGCGACGGCGGCTTCGGCTCCACCGACTGACGCGCCCCCTGCCCAATTCGAACGCGATCTGACGAGGCACCATGCTCCGCCTGTCGAAGAAGCTGCTGTTCGCCATCGAGGCGGTGGTCGACATCGCCTACAACGCGGGCGCCCAGCCCGTGCGCTCGACCGAGATCTCGCGCCGCCAGGGCATCCCCCGGCGCTACCTGGAACAGGTGCTGCAGCAGCTGGTCCACCACGGCGTCCTCGCCGGCCAGCGCGGCCCGCGCGGCGGCTACCGCCTGGCCCGCGAGCGCCGCCGCATCACCGTGGGCGAGATCATCCGCATCGTCCGCCAGCTGGAGGGCAGCACCGACCCCACCGACGACAACGAGGGCTCGGAGATCGGGCGCACCGTCATCCGCCCCATCTGGCGCGACATGCAGGACGAGATGATGGCCCGCTTCGACAAGATGACCGTCGAGGATCTGTGCGACCGCGCGCGCAAGCAGGGCATCGTCTCCGAAGCCGCGCAGATGCCCGACTTCTCCATCTGACGGCGCGCCCGCGCCCGCAGCTGGTTGGCGGCGCTTGCCCCATCCCCCGGGTTGCACCGACAATCGCGGCCGCCGATGGAACCACCCGTTCCCCGCGAGGTGCCGCGATCGCCCGCACGCCGCTGCGATCGGACGTGAGAACGCTCACGGTCCGCTTCTACGAAGACGCCTGGAACCGCGCCGACGAATCGGCCGCCCGCGCGATCCTCTCGCCCTCGGTGCGCTTCAAGGGCACGCTGAGCGAGGCGAGCGAGGGCCCGGAGAGCGTGTTGCGCTACATGCGCGGCACGCGCGCCGTGCTGACGGGCTTCCGCTGCATCATCGACGACCTCGTCGTCGAGGAACCGCGCGCCGCCGCGCGCCTGACCTTCACCGGCACTCACGTGGGCACGCTGCTCGGCGCGCCGCCCACCGGCCGACAGGTCACCTGGTCCGGCGCCGGCTTCTTCACCGCCGCGCGCGGCCGGCTGAGCGAGATCTGGGTCGTCGGCGACATTGAGAGCCTGCGCGCACAGCTGTACGCGACACCCTGAACAAAGCGGCGCACAGCTGTACGCGACACCCTGAACAAAGCGGCGCACAGCTGTACGCGAGTTCTTGAGCGAACCAGCGCGCACCAGCACGCGACAACACCGTCAGCGGTCTTGCGCCCGGCCCGCGCGCGGGCCTAAATCCCGTCCCTGGAAGCCGCACACCGCGAAAAAGGCGCTCGCCATGTCGCAGCAAGACGCCCGCCTCGATGCTTCACCCAAGGCCCCGGGCCGCATCTACGACTCCCCGCTCGCCACCATCGGCGGGACGCCGCTGGTGCGCATGCCGCGGCTGAGCGAGCGCCACGGCGTCACGGGCGCGACCGTTCTCGGCAAGTGCGAGTACTACAACCCGCTGTCCTCGGTGAAGGACCGCATCGGCATGGCCATGGTCGAGGCCATGGAAGCCGAAGGCCGCCTGGACGCCGACACCGTCGTCATCGAGCCCACCTCCGGCAACACCGGCATCGCACTCGCCTTCGTCTGCGCCGCCAAGGGCTACCGCCTCATCCTCACCATGCCGGAGACGATGTCGGTCGAGCGGCGCAAAATGCTGCGCCTCATGGGCGCCGAACTCGTGCTCACCGACGGCAGCATGGGCATGCGCGGCGCCGTTGCGAAGGCGGAACAATTGCTGCACGACATGCCCAAGGCCGCCATGCCGCAGCAGTTCCGCAACCCCGCCAACCCGGAGATCCACCGCCGCACCACGGCCGAGGAGATCTGGACCGACACGAACGGCGAGGTGGACGTCGTCATCTCCGGCGTCGGCACCGGCGGCACGCTCACCGGCGTCGGCTCCGTGCTCAAGCAGCGCAAGCCGTCGGTGCAGATGGTCGCGCTCGAACCCGAGGACAGCCCCGTCCTCTCCGGCGGGCAGCCCGGCCCGCACAAGATCCAGGGCATCGGCGCCGGCTTCATCCCGGACAACCTCGACACCTCGCTGATCGACGAGGTCATCCGCATCGGCAACGACACCGCCTTCGCCACCTCGCGCGAAGCCGCCGCCGTGGAAGGCATGGCCGTCGGCATCTCCTCCGGCGCCGCCATCGCCGCCGCCATGGAACTCGGCCAGCGCCCGGACATGCAGGGCAAAACCATCGTCACCGTCGTCCCCTCGGCCGCCGAACGCTACCTCTCCACCCCCCTCTTCGACGGCATGTGACCAAGGATGATCCTTGGAACCGTCTGTCACGCGACACCGGCGTCGCGCGGCTGACGTACGGGTCTCTCACGACCAAAGATGATCTTTGGAAACATCTGTCATTTGACACCGGCGTCTCGCGGCGACGAATGGGTTCCTCACGACCAAGGATGATCTTTGGACCAAGGATGATCCTTGGAGCCCTCTGTCACGCGACACCGGCGTCGCGCGGCTGACGTACGGGTCTCTCACGACCAAAGATGCCGGCTGAAAACGTGTTGTGTGGCAACGGCCGACGGCCTTGCGCGCGGCGGGCGGCCGGGGCCATCTGAGCGGTCGAAGCTGCTGCCACGGAACCGGGTCATGGACCTCAACGACGAGCAGATCGAGCGCTACGCCCGCCACCTCGTGCTGCCGGAAATCCGCGAGGACGGGCAAGAACGCCTGCTGAACAGTTCGGTGCTGGTGGTCGGCGCGGGCGGCCTGGGCTCGCCGCTCTTGATGTATCTCGCGTCGGCGGGCGTCGGGCATCTGACGGTCGTGGACGACGACGTCGTCGACCTCGCCAACCTGCAGCGTCAGGTCATCCACGCCACGGCTGATGTCGGCCGCCCCAAGGTGGAGAGCGCGCGCGAGCGCATCCGCGCCATCAACCCCGAGATCGCGGTCGAGACGGTGCCCGAGCGCCTATCGGCCGACGGGCTGATCGACCTGATCCGGCGCCACGACCTCGTCGCCGACGGCAGCGACAACTTCGCCACGCGCTATCTGGTCAACGACGCCTGTTTTCTCGCGGCGCGGCCGCTCGTCTCCGCCGCCATCCACCGCTTCGACGGCCAGCTCGCCACCTTCCGCGCGTTCGAGCGGGGGCCGTGCTACCGCTGCGTCTTCGGCCCGCAGCCCGAGGCCGACCCCAAGCAGTCCTGCGCCGACGTGGGCGTGCTGGCGATGCTGCCGGGCGTCATGGGCTCGCTCCAGGCCACCGAGGTGGCGAAGGAGCTGCTTGGCGTGGGCGAGGGCCTGACCGGCCGCCTGCTGCTCTACGACGGCCTGCACACCACCTTCCGCACGATCACCACCAAGCCCGACCCCGCCTGCCCCCTCTGCGGCCCCGACGCCACGATCCGCGACCTGACCGCGACACCCGACGGCGGCGTGCGCGCGGGGTGACGGCGGACAGCCGTATCAACCACCGTCGGCCGTGAGCCGGGCATCCACGGTGTCCAGATGGGCGCGCAGGCAGCGCACGGCCGCGAGCAGGCCCAGGCTCGGCACGCCCGTCGCGCCGGCGCGCGCGGCGGCCGCGTCCACGCGGTCCGCCAGCACCTCCACGGCCTCCAGCGCCGCCAGGGCCTCGCTGACGGCGTCGTCCATCGCGCGGATGGTGGCCTCCGGCGTCCGCCCGGCGCCCGAGTCGCCGCCGCCCGAGTCCTCGCCCGCGCCGTCCCGCGCACACGCCGCATCCGCCATCACCAAACCCGCTGCTGAACATAGAATCCGTCGTTGATCGACGGGTTTGAGCATGGCCGATTGGACAGCGCGCCGTCAACCGCCTAGGGGCGTGGCAAACGAACGGCAGCGTCGAAAAGCGATGGCTCACGTCCCGATCATCACGGCGGAACAGTGCCGCGCCGCGCGCGGGCTCTTGGATTGGAGCCAGCAGGAATTGGCCGACGCCGCGCACGTCGGCACGGTCACGGTGCGCGGCCTGGAACGCGGCAAAACCCAGCCCCGCCGCCTCAGCGCCGAAGCCATCCGCGCCGCCCTGGAAAACGCGGGCGTCACCTTCCTCGACGGCGAGGAACCGGGGGTTCGGTTGCGCAAGGGCGCGAAACAGGTGCCCTTTTAAACAAGCGAGTTTTTCTGAATGTTACCAACTCTACAATCCAACCTTTTTCTTATTGTATCATTTATCATTCCAGGCTTTATAATATATTATATTAGGTCAAAATTTACAACAGGTCGAATGGAACGTGCAAATCGAATTTTGATCGAGCTAATCGCGCTCGGGGCGGTTAATTTCGCAGTATGGTCGTGGCTGATCGTCATCTGGTCCGCGTTCGAGGACGCGAACACCAATACGTGGTTGTCCGTGCTGATCTGGTTCGTCGTGGTGTTTTTATCCCCGATCGCGCTCGGTATCCTCGCCAGCTATGACACACAGCACGGTTGGTCCGAACGAGCTTTTCGAAAAATGGGACTTCATCCGGTGCATCCAGTGCCGGCTGCGTGGGACTATGTCTTCCCGCGGATCAGCACGGCAAATTGGGTTCTGATAACGTTCCATGATGGGAGTTTTGTTGGCGGCTTTTTTGGGCCAAAATCGTTTGCCTCTTCAGATCCCAGTGAGCGCGATCTCTATATTGAGCAAATATTTCATATAGAAGACGATAGGACGTGGCAAATGGGGCCGGAAGGGAAAGGAATCTTGATCAAAGACCAAGACATCGCATATATTGAGTTTATCGGCGTGGGAGGAAACGACGATGGCAAAGGATGAGACTGCGAAAGCTTCCAAGGGCCGGCTGGAGGAGGGCTATCAGCCGCTTGAAAAGGGCTATCGGCCGCAATCTCACGCGAAGCCGACGGATTACACGCCGCCGGTGGGCGGCAGCAGCGTGCAGCGCCCGCCAGCCGCGTCCGGCGGGACCGCATCCAGCCGCCCGGAGAACGGGTCCAATTCCAGCAGCGACAACACATAGGCTCGCGAGGCGCGCGTCCGGACCCTACCCGCTCCGATCCAGGCCCATCTGCCAGAAGTCGGCTTCCAGGCGCGTGGCGTCGCGGAAGAGGCGGCACAGCGCGGGCCAGCGGTCGGTCCGGGCGGGTTCGCGGCCGGCGCGCTTGGCGGCCACGCGGTCGATCTGGGCCACGGCCTTGCGCGAGACCTGCTGGAAGTCCGGGCCGCCGTACAGCTCGATCCAGTCGCGGTAGGGGTTGCCGTCCAGCCGCGTCGCCGGGTCGGCCAGCAGGTGCGCCCCGATCTCGCCGTAGCCGCAGGCGCACGGCGCCAGCGCCACCAGGAGGTCGAGCAGGTCGCCCGCGTGCCCGGCCTCCAGCACGTAGCGCGTGTAGGCCATGGTCGCGCGCGCTTCCGGCGTGGCGCGCATGTCCGCTTCCGACAGGCCCCAGCGCTCGCAGTACTGCACGTGGAGCCGCATCTCGGTGTTGAGCAGCGCCTCCACGGCCCCCGCCGACTCGCGCATCTCGTCCAGGTCGTCCGCCTTGTAGACGGCCAGCGCGTAGGCGCGCGCGAAGTGGATGAGGAAGAGGTAGTCCTGAATCAGGTAGTGCCGAAAGCTCGCCTCCGGCAGCGTCCCCTTGGCGAGCTGGCGCACGAAGCTGTGCCCGGTGTAGGCCGACCAGTCGTCGGCGCACGCGGCCTTGAGCTGGCCGACGAGGCTGGCGTCCGCGATGGGCGGCTCGGGCGCGGCCGGGGTGTCGCTCATCTCGCGCTGACTCCGCGGTCGGGTGGGCGATTCCGTCGCCGCAGATCGCCCACGCGGCCGCGCGCGTCAAGGCGCTGGGCGCTCACCGCTCCAGCATCTTGCGGCGTTCCTCGAACTCCTCGCGGTCGATCTCGCCGCGGGCGAAGCGCTTTTCCAGGATTTCCAGCGGGCTCTCGCCGGTGCGGCCGGACGCGGGCGGCTGGTGGGGGTGGTTCGTATGGCCGCCCAGCCAGCGCACGATCAGGACCACGACGGTCACCGCGACCGCCAGGAAGACGATCATCATCAGCGGGCCCATGATCCAGCCCCAGCCGCCGGGGCCCATCATGTGCTGCGGGCCGTAATAGCGCCCGCCTTCCTGTGCCACCGCCAGCGCCGGCGCACTCGCGCCCAGGGCGGCCACCGCCGCCATCGTGCGTGCAAACCGCATCGCGAACCCTCCTGTTGCTGCCGTCAGGCTCACGCCTTCCAGCGGGGGCCGGTCAAGGCGCCAATGCCATCCTGGCCGATCGCGCGGCCGAGGCGCCACGGCGCCGTCCGCGCGGCAGACGGGGGCCGGGCCGCGCTCTTGCTGACTGATGATTGTTGACAATCATCAGCGGCCGGTGACAGCCTTTCCGCCGGAAAATGGGTCGGCACGTGATCGCAAAGCGCCGCCCTCGGTCGTGCGAGCGTTCAAGACAACGCTCCCTGTCGAAGACCGCGTTCAAAAAAGGGGGACTTCGTGAAAATCGGTTTCATCGGGCTGGGCAACGTCGGCGGCAAGCTCGCCGGAAGTTTGGTTCGAAATGGATTCGACGTGACGGTCCGCGATCTGGACCCGTCGCTGGCTGAAGATCTTTTGAAGCAGGGCGCGCATTGGGCGGACAGCGCCAAGGAGCTGGCGGAGTCCGTGGATTTGGTCATTACCTGCCTTCCCAGCCCCGAGGTCAGCGCGACCGTCATGGAAGCGCCCGACGGGGTGCTCGCGGGCCTGGCGCCCGGCAAGCTGTGGCTGGAGATGAGCACGACCCTGGAATCCGAGGTGCGCCGCCTGGGCGCGCGCGTCAGCGAAACCGGCGCGCAGCCCCTGGATTCCCCGGTGTCCGGCGGCTGCCACCGCGCCGCCACCGGCAACATCTCGATCTTCGTCGGCGGCGAGCGCTCGGCCTTCGACAAGGCCTTCCCGGCGCTGCGGGTCATGGGCCGGCGCATCCTGCACACCGGCCCCGTCGGCAGCGCTTCGGTGCTGAAGGTGCTGACGAACTACGTGGCCTCGGTGAACCTCGCCGCGCTGGCGGAAGCTTGGGCCGTCGCCGCCAAGGCCGGCATGGACATGGCCACGACCTACGAAGCGATCAAAGCCTCCTCCGGCAATTCCTTCGTCCACGAGACGGAAAGCCAGGTCATCCTCAACGGCAGCTACAACATCAACTTCACCCTCGACCTCGTGCGCAAGGACCTGGGCCTGTTCCGCGAGCTGGCCGAGCGCAACCAGGTGCCCAAGGACGTCGCCGACACGGTCGAGCGCGTGTTCCACGACACCCAGGCCCGCTACGGCGACCGCGCCTGGTCGCCCAAGGTGGCCAAGCGCCTGGAGGACGCCTGCGGGGTGCAAATCCGCGCGGCGGGCTTCCCCGCGGAACTCGTGGACGACGAAGTCGAAGAGCCCGGCGTGGAAATCGGGCCGAGCCGCCTGCAACACGCCAGCTAACGAAGGACGCGACACGATGACCGACATCTCGCTCGACGCCATCGCCGAATGGACGCACCGGGACTGGCAGCAGTACGCCGCCAAGCTGCCCATCGACGGCCGCATGCTGTGCGGCGGCGACCGCGTCGACGCCGCCGACGGCGAAACCGTGGAAACCATCAACCCGGCCACGGGCGCGGTGGTGGGCCACATCGCCCGCGCGCGCAGCCGCGACATCGACCGCGCCGTCGCCGCCGGGGTCTCGGCGCACCGCGCCGGCGCGTGGTCGCGCATGGCCCCGCGCGACCGCGCGGCCGTGCTCTTCCGCTGGGCCGCGCTGATCGAGCGCCACGCCGCCGAGTTCTGCGCGCTCGACACCGTCGAGATGGGCCGGCCCATCGCCGACATGGTCCACGTGGACATGCCCGAGGCGCTGAAGACGATCCGCTTCTTCGCGGAATCCGTCGACAAGATCACGGGCACGACCACCGCCACCGCCAGCGACGTGCTGCACTACACGCTGCACCAGCCGCTCGGTGTGGTGGGCGCGATCTCGCCGTGGAACTACCCGCTGCTGATGGCGATCTGGAAGGTCGCCCCGGCGCTGGCCGCGGGCAACAGCGTCATCCTCAAGCCCGCCGAGCAGGCCGCGCTCAGCTCGCTGCGCATGGGCGACCTCTTCGTCGAGGCCGGCGGCCCGGCGGACGCCTTCGCCGTCGTGCCCGGCCTGGGCGAGGAAGCCGGCGCGGCGCTCGGCCTGCACATGCAGGTGGACAAGGTGACTTTCACCGGCTCCGCCGCCGTGGGCAAGGAGCTGATGAAGGCCGCGGGCGCGTCCAACCTCAAGCAGGTGGCGCTGGAGTGCGGCGGCAAGAGCCCGCAGCTGCTGTTCGCCGACCTGCCCGACCTGGACCGCGCCGTGGACGCCGCCATCGACGGCATCTTCGCCAACATGGGCGAGGTGTGTAACGCCGGCTCGCGCCTGCTGGTGCAGAAGTCGATTTACGACAAGGTCCAGCAGCGCTTCGCCGAGCGCGCGCCGGGCCGCTACGTGCCGGGCGATCCGCTCGACCCCAACGTCACCTGCGGTCCGCTGGTTGAGTACGCGGCGCAGGACCGCGTGCAGGGCTACAAGCTGTGCGCCGAGCGCGAGGGCGCCCGCAAGCTGTTCGAGGAGACGCTGCGGCCCGAATTGAGCGCCGGCGCCTATGTCGCGCCCACGGCCTACGCGGACGTGCGCCCGGACATGACGATCGCGCAGGAGGAGATTTTCGGCCCCGTGACGGCGATGATCCCCTTCGCCGACGAGGACGAGGCGATCCGCATCGCCAACGATTCCATCTACGGCCTCGCCGCCGGGATCTGGACCAGCAACCTGAGCACCGCGCACCGCTGCGTGCGCGATCTCGAAGCCGGGACGATCTGGGTCAACACCTTCGACGACGGGGACATGACCCAGCCCTTCGGCGGCTGGAAGCAGTCCGGCAATTCGCGGGACAAGTGCTTCGAAAGCATGCTCGAATACACCCAGAGCAAATCCGCCTGGGTGCAGGTGTAGGGGGCGGGTCGTCCGCCCCCCGTTTGCTCGCGGGCCGTCGCCGGGCCGTTTGTCCGTCTTTTCAAATCCGTTTTCAAAACGACCGAGGACAAACGGCCGCCCGTACCCGGCGGCCCGGGGCACCCACGAAGCTCGCAGCTTGGAGGTGCGACCATGAAACGTGGTATTTTGTTTGCCGTTACGATGGCGGCGACCGTCTCGGTGTCCGCCACGGCCAGCGCCCAGGACGCGGAAGAGCTCGCCAAGGATTTCAAGTGCGACACCGTTCGCTTCGCCCAGCCGCCGTGGACGGGGGTTTCCATCAAGACGGAAACCGCCGCCTGGATGCTGAAAAAACTGGGCTACGAGGTGGAGAACACCACGGCGTCGCTCGCCGTCAGCTACAAGGCGATGGCCGGGGACGACGTGGACACCATGCTTTCCCAGTGGTTCCCCTCGGCGCGCAGCATGTTCCGGCCCTTCGGCATTCAGGGCAAGTTGGACATCGTTTCCCCCAACCTGACCGGCGGCACCTACACCCTCGCGGTTCCGGACTACGTTTATGAAGCCGGTGTTAAAAGCATTGAAGATTTGGACGAATATAAAGACCGCTTCGGCGGCCAGATTTATGGGATCGATCACGGCAGTACCGGGAACGACACCGTCAAGTCTCTGATCAAGGACGACTACGCGGGGCTCGGCGACTGGGAGCTCACCCCCTCCAGCGAGGCGGGCATGCTCTCCGCGCTGGCCAACCACACCCAGGACGAGGAGTGGATCGTCCACCTCGCCTGGGCGCCGCATCCCATGAACATCAACCACGACATCAAGTATCTCGAAGGCGCGGCCGAGTACTGGGGCCCCAACAAGGGCGAGGTCATCGTGCAAACGGTCACGCGCGAGGGCTATGCCTGGGCGTGCCCGAACGTCGGCCAGTTCCTCGACAACTACGACTGGACCGTCGATGAGCAGAGCCTGGCCATGGAATACGTGCAGAACCAGGAGATGGAAGCCCTCGCGGCCGGCAAGCGCATGATCCGCGAGAACCCGGAGATGCTGGACCGCTGGTTCGACCGCAGCGGCATCTACCAGACCGGCGGCATCACCACCCTGAACGGCGAGAAGGCCGCGAAGCCGATCATCGCCAAGGCGGTGAAGGAGTAACCCGCTCCCCTTCCGGTGTTTAGGGCATGATGAGATCGGATCGGCCAGGCCAAAAGGCCAGCGCGCGCCGCAGGCCCGCAAACGATCCGGGCTCTGAATCATGCCCGCAACCGAAAGAGATTAGAGTGCGATGAGGCTCGCAGACTGATTCTGCGTCATCTCATCGCACTCGAGCGATCTGCCTGGAGCCCCGGCCACCCGGCCGGGGCTCTTTTTTCGGGGCTGTAAAACGGTCATTCGGCCGGCGCCGTCATCCGCATCTCGCCGAGCGCGCGGCGGACGATGGCGACCGCGGACCACACGAACAGGCCCGCGAGCCCGGCGGCCACGGCCAGGTCCGGCCAGGGACTCGACGACGCCCAGACGCCGCTGGCGGCCAGCACCACCGCCACGTTGCCGAGCGCGTCGTTGCGCGAGCACAGCCACACCGAGCGCACATTGGCGTCGCCCTCGCGGTGCTTCAGCAGGATCAGCACGCTCGCCAGGTTGGCGAGACAGGCGAGCACGCCCACGCCACCCATCACGCCCGCGTCGGGTACGCCGAGCACCAGGGTTTGGTAGGCCGTCGCCGCCAGCACCCAGACGCCGAGCGCGCCCAGGGTGACGCCCTTCACCAGCGCCGCGCGCGAGCGCCAGCGCAGCGCCATGCCCGCCACGGCGAGGCTCATGGCGTAGGTCAGGCTGTCGCCCAGGAAATCCAGGGCGTCCGCCTTCAATGCCTGGGAATCGCCCAAGCTTCCCGCCGTCATCTCCACGACGAACATGACCCCATTGATGGCGATGACGGCCACCAGCGCGCGCCGGAAGCCGGGCCGCGCGCCCGCCGAAGCGACCGTCTCGTCACACGAACAACTCACGTGCGAAAACCTCCTTGCCGCGCGTCCAGCCTACACGCTCACGCCGCCGCGGTCGTGGGCGCGGCCGGGCGTTGACCGTCAGCCGGTTGCACCGGGATGATGGCGGGCATCATGGACTTCTTTCCTGCCCCCGGGGCGTTCGGCGCCTCCGACCCGCTCTTCATCCTCCTCGCCGCGCTGGCCCTGGAAGCCTACGCCGGGGACTTCGTCGCGCGTCTGCCGTGGCTACCGCACCCGCGCGGGGTGATGGCGCGCGCCGCCGCCGACCTCGAACGCCGCCTGAACCGGCCCCAGCGCGGGCGCAACGCGCTCATCGTGCGCGGCGCGGCCGTGGCGGTCGGCCTGGGGATCGCGGCGCTGGCCTCGGGCGCCGGGATCGAGCTGTTCACCCGCCACTTCCAGTTCGCCTGGATCCTCGAGGTCATCCTTCTGGTGCCGCTGATCGGCCAGCGCGCCACGGGGCGCACGGCGGGCCGGCTGAGCGCCGCGCTCGACACCGGGCGGGTGGCGGATGCGCGCGAGCACGCCCGTGTCCTCGCCGGGGACGTTCTGGACCCGCAACGGCTGGACAAGCTGGACGCGCGCGGCATCGCCATCGCGGCCATCGGGGGGCTGGCGGAACGCTACGCCAGCGCGGTGGTGGCCCCGATCTTCTGGTATATCATTCTCGGCCTGCCGGGGGTCTTCCTGCAACAGGGGGTGCGCGTGGTCGCCGCCGTGGTCGCGACGGGCAACCGGCCCGGCGGCGGCGGCTACGACCCGGCGCGCGAGGGCGACTTCGCCTTCGCCGCCGTGCGCCTGAACACCGCGCTGGAGTGGATTCCCGACAAGATCGCCGGGCTGCTCATCATCCTGGCCGCCGCCTTCGTGCCCACGATGAAACCGCAAACGGCGCTGCGGCGGCTGAAGAAAGCGCCATGGTGGTCCATCGGCGCGCTCGGCGGGGCGCTGAACCTGCCGGCGCGGCGGGACCGCGTGCTCTCGCCGGCGGGCGCCCCCAGCGGCCACGAGGTGGGCCGCGCGCTGGCGATCTACACCGTGGCGTGCGTGCTCGACGTTGGGCTGGTGGCGCTCATCACCGTGCTTTACCACGGGCTGTGAGCGCCGCCCGAAAGCCGGATCAGCTGGTCTCGCGCGGCAGCTCGTTCACGGCCTCGTCGACCTCGTGGAAGCTCGGCTGGAGATGGCCGGGGATGTTGCCGCGCCCGACCTCGACCGCGACCTGGGGCGCGTAGCCGTTGGCCATGTTGATGATCACGTCGCGGATGACGTGGTAGAATTTATGTTCTTCCTCGTAGATCTGCTTCAGCCGGTTCGCGATCGGGCCGACGATTCCGTAGGACAGGAAGACGCCCAGGAAAGTGCCCACAAGCGCGCTGGCGATCAGATGGCCCAGCACTTCGGGCGGCTGATCGATGCTGGCCATCGTCTTGATGACGCCCAGCACGGCCGCGACGATCCCCAGCGCGGGCAGGGCGTCCGCGATCAGCGCGAGGGAATGCGCCGGCTGCAGGTGTTCCTTGTGCTGCTTTTCCAGGCGCGCATCGATGTAGTCCTCGACATGGTGGGGATTGTCCATGTCGAGCGTCAGCATGCGCAGCGTGTCCGCGGTCAGGGTTACCGCTTCCTCATCCTTCATGACGCGGGGATAGTTGGTGAAGATGGAACTCTCGCTGGGCTGCTCGACGTGACCCTCGATGGCGAGGTTGCCCTTCTGCTTCTGCAGGCGGGCGAGCTGAAACAGCAGACACAGCAGGTTGGTATAGTCCTTCTTGCCCCACTTGGCGCCCCGCACCACTTTCAAGAAGCCGCCGGCCGCCCGCTTCGCCACGGGCAGCGAGTTGCCGGTGATGAGCGCGCCCGTCGCGGCGCCGCCGATGATCATGAACTCAAATGGCAGCGCCTCCAGCACCACCTGGATCTTGCCGCCGGCCATGATGTAGCCGCCGAACACGCAAACCAGGACCACGCCGATACCAACGAGCGGCAGCATGTCAGCTCCTCGCGCCTCGCCCAGATTCAGCCACGCAGCCGGCGGGATAGCCTCGACAGGCTCAACAAATCGTAAAAACTTTTTGGGTACGTATCGCCGTCCCGACACGGCCGGCGGGAAATCCCGCCGCCGCTGCGGGGTGGCGACGGCCCCGCACAGCGCGTATACGGCGGTGTGACGGCACCTGGACCCCGCCGGGAAGGACCGCATGGCCGCATCCGACGCCGCCGACTTCAGCGAAATACGCCGTCTGGCGCACGAACTGCCGGCGGCGGACGAGGACGCCCGCGCCCGCGCCGCCGAGCAGCAGCGGGGCCTGGCCAAGCCGCCCGGCTCGCTGGGCCGGCTGGAGGCGCTGGCGGGCTGGCTCGCCGCCTGGCAGGGCAAGCACCCGCCCACGGCCACACGCCCCCACATCGCGCTCTTCGCCGGCAACCACGGCGTCGCGGCGCAGGGCGTTTCCGCCTACCCGCAAAGCGCCACGCAGGCGATGGTTCGCACCTTCATCGACGGCGGCGGCGCCATCAACCGCATCTGCGGGCTGATGGACGTGGACCTGCGCGTCTACGAGATGGCGCTGGACGAGCCCACGCGCGACTTCACGCGCGAGCCCGCGATGACGGAGGACGAGGCCGCGCGCGCCATGGCCTACGGCATGATGGCCGTGGACGGCGAGATGGACCTCATGGCGCTGGGCGAGATGGGCATCGCCAACACCACCGCCGCCGCCGCGCTCTCCGCCGCCGTCTTCGGCGGCCCGGCGCGCGACTGGGTCGGCCCCGGCAGCGGCCTGGACGAGGCGGGTGTCGCCCACAAGGCCGAGGTCGTCGCCACCGCCCTGCGCCTGCACGCCGACGGCTTCACCGACGGCCTGGAGATCCTGCGCCGCGTGGGCGGGCTGGAGCTTGCGGCCGTCGCGGGCGCGGTGCTGGCTTGCCGGCTGGCGCGCGTGCCCGTGGTCCTGGACGGCTACGCCGCCACCGCCGCCGCGGCCACGCTCACCACGCTCGCGCCGGGGATGCTGGATCACTGCGTCGTCGCGCACGTCTCCGCCGAGCCGGGCCATCGCCGCCTGCTGGACGCGCTCGGCATGCGGGCGCTGCAGGATCTGGACATGCGCCTGGGCGAGGCCACGGGCGCCGCACTGGCGATTCCCCTGATTCAGAGCGCTTGCGCCTGTCACACCGGCATGACCACGCTCGACGCCGCCGGTGTGACCCCATTGAGTTGAGACGGGAGCGAGGCAGCCGTGTCGATCGAGCGTGTCACCGTCCACGCGCTGACCCACACAGGCGGCATGCGCGCCCACAACGAGGACAGCCTGGCGGTGGGCGACTGGGTGGCCGTCAACGACCTGGAGCGGCCCAAAACGCTGCATCCCCAGCTGCCCGGCCCGGTGACGGCCATCGTCGCCGACGGCATGGGCGGCCACGCCAGCGGCGACGTCGCCAGCGAGGGCGCGACGCGCTACCTCGCCAAGCGCATGGGCCAGATCGCGCGTCCGGACCAGGCGGCGCAGCTTCTGCAGGAAGCCAACCGCCACCTCTACGAGATGATGGAGACGGGCGACGGCGCGCCCGGCATGGGCACGACCGTCGTGGCGCTGGTGCTGCGCCCGGACGAGGCCATCCTCGCCAACGTCGGGGACAGCCGCGCGTACCGCTGGCGCGCCGGCGAGCTGGTGCAGCTCAGCACCGACGACACGCCCGGCCCCAAGCTCGCCGACGGCCGCACGGCCGCCCACACGAGCCCCATGTTGACGCAGTCCCTGGGCGGGCAGAGCGGCTACGTCGAGGTGGCGGCGCACGCCGACACCGACACGCCGCAAGCCGGCGACCGCTACCTGCTCGCCAGCGACGGGCTCACCGATCTCGTCAGCCCCGACACCATCGGCGCGCGCCTGGCGGGCCTGGACGGCGCGGCGGCCGTGGAAGCGCTCTTCCGCGACGCCATGAATGAAGGCGGCAAGGACAACATCTCCATCGTCCTGGTGGAGGTGCAGGCGTGAGCGCGGCCGGGGATGGGGGGCTGCGCCTGGACCGCGCGACGAACCGCCTGAGCCACGGCGGCCGTGTGTTCGATCCCGCGCTGCGGACCTGGTCGGCGATGCGCGAGCCGGCGGACGGCGGCGAGCCCGTAACGCCGCGCGAGGCCGTGACCTGGCTTCAGCGCGAAAGCGGTCACCCCTGCCGCGTGCCCGTCGCGGTGTTGGGCACGCGCGACCCCACGCCCCAGCAGCACACGACCGCCGTGGCCGTGGGCGAAACCCTGGCGGGCATGGGCCTCACGGTCGTCTGCGGCGGCCTGGCCGGAGTGATGGACGCGGTGTGCCAGGGCGTCGCCGCGGCCGGCGGCACCAGCGTGGGGCTCCTGCCGGAAGGCGACTGGGCCACCGCGAACCCGCACGTCACCATCCCCATCGCCACCGGCCTGGGCGTGGCGCGGAACGCCGTCATCACGCGCGCCGGGCTGGCCGCGATCGCCGTGGGCGGCGGCCACGGCACCACCTCGGAAGTGGCCTACTGCCGCCAATTCGGCACGCCCATCATCGCGTTGGCCGACGCGCCGGTCCTCTCGGGCGTGATCCAGCGCGACAGCGTGGACGCCGCCGCCGAGGACGTGGCGCGGGCCGTGCTGGCGCTCCCGATCGCCCCCACCTGACCGGACACGCTGACCAGCCGTTCCGCCATCACGGCCACCCGCAAGGGGTGCGTCATTGCCGCCGTGGCCGCGCGCGCCGCCGCTCATCGTGCGGGCACCCTTCTGATCGCCGGGCGCGCCGGAACCGGGCAAGGGTCAATCCGGTCAAGGTATCATCGCTCTGGACGTAAAGTTTACCAGGATCTGAAAAATTCCTGCCGCCGACGCGGTGAACGAGAACGGCGGCTGAAACAGCGACGAAACTGACGATGGCTGCGACGACTCCGAGTAAGACTTCCCCTGCCACGCGGGGAGCCCCGTCCCGTTTCGGATTTACTTCCCAATAGCGCACGAGCAACGCGGCGTCACGCTGCTACCATCCGGCGACGCGATCGCGGAGCGCCGCCCAGGCGTTGCCGCGTGGCACCGATCCCGGAGGTGGAATCATGGCTGACCGTCGCACGCGCCGCCTGGGCGCCTACGCGCTCTTGGTCGCGCTCGGACTCTCGCAAGCCGGGTGCGGCGCCGTTTTGCTGGGCGCCGCGGGCGCTGGGGCCGGGTACGTGGCCGGCAACCATTACGCCTCGGAGCGGGCCGAGGAACGCGCCGAACAGCGCGCCGAGGCCGAGCCAGCCAAGGTTTCGCCGGCCGACGCCCCGCAAACGGCGGAGGCACCTCGGTCCGCCGACACCGAAACCGCCACGGCCGACTAGGCATGGGAACCGGCCCCGCGCCCGTCAGGCGGTCGCGGGGCTTTCCTGCGCCACGTGGACCGGCGGCGCGCTGCCGTCCTTCTCCACGCCGAAGTAGAGCGTTCGGTGGGGGAAGGGGATCTCCACGCCGTTCTCGTCGAAGACGCGCTTCATGCGCTCCAGGAAGGCGCGCTTGACGGCGAACTGCTTGAGCGGACGCGTCTTCATCCGCACGCGGATCTCCACGGCCGAATCGCCCAGGTTGTTGAGCCCGAAGACCTCCAGTTCGCCCAGGATGAAGGGCGACCACTCGGGGTCGTTGCGCAGCTCGTCCGCCACCCGATGCAGCAGGCGCACCACCTCCTCGGTGCGCTCGCGGTAGGCCACCCCGGCGTCGATCAGCGCGTAGCCGTAGCCCCGGTTGTAGTTCGTCACCGAGGTCACGTCGCTGAAGGGCAGGACGTGCACCGTGCCCGCGAGGTCGCGCAGCGTGACCGTGCGGATGGTCAGCCGCTCGACCTCGCCGGCGTGGCCGCCCGCCTCGATCCAGTCGCCCACCGAGAGGGCGTTCTCCATCAGCAGGAAGCCGCCCGTGATGACGTCCTTCACCAGCGCCTGCGCGCCGAAGCCGACGGCGAGGCCGATGACGCCGGCGCCGGCCAGCAGCGGGCCGATGTCGAGACCGATCTGCGACAGCACGATCATCGCCGCGATCACCGTCAGCGCGATGCGCACCACGTTGTGCACGAGCGGCAACAGGGTCTGCTTGCGCGTGCTCGCCCCCGTTTCGCTCTCGCGTGACAGCGAGCGCTCGATCAGGATCGAGGCGACCTCCCAGGCGACGAAGGTGCCGGCCACGATCAACGCGATGCTGACCAGGTTCGCCACCAGCGCGCTGCCGTGGTCCGAGGTCAGCCACGCCAGCGAGCCCAACCCCCAGGCGTGCAGCACCGCAAGCACCGCGAGCACGGCGATCACGCCCGTGATCAGCCGGCGCACCGGCCCCTCATAGCGCGCGGCGCGTTGCGGCAGGCCGGGCACCCGGTCCGCGAAGCGCTCGGTGCTGCGGAACAGCCGCACGATCAGCGCCGCACCCCCGCGCACGGCGAGCTGCGCGCCCACCACCACGAGCAGCGTCAGCGCCAGCGCCCGGGCGAGGAAGGCGAAACCGCCCGGCACCTCCAGCGCCCAGGTCAGGTAGAGCGCCACGACCACCAGGCTGGCGAGCAGGTGCCAGACGTCGGCGAGGCGCGCGCGCACCATGCCCACGGCCTGCGGCACGCGCACGCGCGGCAGGCGGCGGCGCTCGCCCGATTCCCCGGGCTCGCGGCGCAGGACGGCGGCAACCTCGCCCCGGTGGCGCAGCACGAAGCGCACCGCGATCACGGTCAGGCCCAGCCCCAGCAGCTTCATCAACACGCCCTGAGCCGGCGCCGGCAGCCCGAGCAGCAGCGCCGCTTCCAGCAGGAAGAAGCCGTAGACCGCGAGCTGCACGAAGCCCCGCGCCCAGCGGTAGAGGCTGTGTGCCCCCTCGTCGCTGAGCGGCACCAGCCGCAGCGCCGGCGCGTGCGGCACCAGCAGGAAGCGCGCCGCCACCAGCACCAGCGCCACCAGCACGTGCGCGTTCACCAGCGTCAGCGCCACGAGTCGCGTTCCGGGACCGGGGCCGAGCGCGGGCAGCACGGCGTAGGCCACGCCCGCAAAGGCGGCGATGGGCACGAGATCCAGCAGCGTCCGTCCCAGCAGGTAGAGCGCGCGCAGCCCCAGCCCGGCGGCCAGCCGGTCCGCGAGCGCGTGGCGCGGCCGGCGCAGCAGGCGGGCGGCGATCCACGACGCCAAGGCCCCGGCCGCCAGCGTAACGACCAGGCGCACCAGCATTTCCGCCCACTGCCGCAGCACCGCCGGGTCGCTCGCCTTCGCCGCGAGCCCCGCCACGGCGCCGGGAACCGCCGCGGCCGTGGCGGCGGCGCTGTCGAGCTGCTCGGCGACGACGCCCATGCGCGCGTTCACGCCCGCCAGCAGGCGGCCGCCCAGGCCCTGCGGCTGCGGTTCCGCTTCGGGCTCGGCCGCGCGCTCGGCCTGGATCAGGGCTTGCAGCTCCGCCTTCAGCTCCGCCCGCGCCTCGGGATCGTCCAGCTTCTGGATCAGGCGCTCGACGGCCTGGCGATCCACCGGATCCTCGGCGGCTTGCGCTTGCGCCGTCGCGGGAAGGGCGGCAGTCAGGCCGGCAAGCAGCACGGCCAGCAGGGCGGTCAGGCGGCAAACGCGCAGCATCATGGGGCTCGTACGGACATTGTGGTTGAACGAAGGTGTCGATACGGGCTCGGTTTCGACATGTAAAGCACGTGCCTTGACGAGCCGCCTCGCGCGGGCGTAGACACGCTCAGTCCATAGCCACCGTCCCGGTGTCGTCCAGCTCCCGGTCGCATCAGCCTGCGGGGAGCTCCGCCAGTCCGCGAGGGGTCGCGCACTGGCGCGTTTGGTGCTGACTGCATCATTGGACCCGGCCGGCCGGTGGGACGGGACCGCGGCCGGACGGCCGGAAAGGATCGCGGCGATGTTCGACAGCCTGCAAGAGCGGCTGGGCACAGTCTTCGAGGGCCTCAAGGGCCGCGGCGCACTGTCCGAGAAGGACGTGGACCAGGCGCTGCGCGAGGTGCGTCTGGCGCTGCTGGAGGCCGACGTCGCCCTGCCCGTGGTCAAGCAGTTCGTCGCCGACGTGCGCGAGCGCGCCGTCGGGCAGGAGGTGACGAAGTCGGTCACGCCGGGCCAGCAGGTCGTGAAGATCGTCCACGACCGCCTGACCGAGATGCTGGGCGGCGAACACGCCGAGATCGAGCTCACCACCGAGCCGCCGACGCCCATCATGCTCGTCGGCCTCCAGGGCTCGGGCAAGACGACCTCCACGGCCAAGCTCGCCAAGTACTTCCAGGACAAGCAGCGCAAGAAGGTCCTGATGGCCTCGCTGGACGTGCGCCGGCCCGCCGCCCAGGACCAGCTGCGCACGCTGGGCGCGCAGATCGGCGTCACCGTGCTGGAAAACGTCCAGGGCGAGCCGCCCAAGGCCATCGCCAAGCGCGCCAAGCGCGAGGCCACGCTCCAGGGCTACGACATCGTCCTGCTGGACACCGCCGGCCGGCTCGCCATCGACGACGAGCTGATGAACGAGATCGTCGAGGTGCGCGACGCCGCCGAGCCCGCCGAGACGCTGCTCGTCGCCGATTCCATGACCGGTCAGGACGCCGTCACCACCGCCCAGAAGTTCCACGAGGGCGTGGGCGTCACCGGCATCGTCCTCACCCGCGTGGACGGTGATGCGCGCGGCGGCGCGGCCCTGTCCATGCGCGCGGTCACCGGCCAGCCCATCAAGATGATGGGCACGGGCGAAAAGGTGGACGCGCTGGAGCCCTTCCACCCCGAGCGCATCGCCAACCGCATCCTGGGCATGGGCGACGTCGTCTCGCTCGTGGAAAAGGCCCAGGAGACGGTCGAGGAGGAGCAGGCCGAAAAGCTCCGCAAGAAGGTTCAGAAGGGCAAGTTCGACCTGGACGACCTCGCCCAGCAGTACCGCCAGCTCCAGAAGATGGGCGGCATGCAGGCGCTCATGAAGATGCTTCCCGGCATGGGCCAGCTGGGCAAGCAGATGAAGAACCTGGAAAGCATGGTCGACGAGAAGTCGGTCAACCGGCAGATCGCCATGATCCAGTCCATGACCGAGCAGGAGCGCAAGCGGCCCGAGATCATCAAGGCCTCGCGCAAACGCCGCATTGCCGCCGGCTCCGGCATGACCGTCCAGGACGTGAACAAGCTGCTCAAGCAGCACCAGGAAGCCCAGAAGATGATGAAGCGCGCCAGCAAGCAGAGCAAAAAAGGCGCGAAGGGCGGCATGCCCGACATGAGCGACATGCCCGGTGGCATGCCGGGCGCTGGCGGCGGCATGCCCGGCGGGGGCGGCCTCCCCGGTGGGGGCGGCATGCCCGGCGGCGGGCTGCCCGGAACCGGCGGCGGCATGCCCAGCGGCCTGCCCGGCACCGGCAAGCCGGGGCGCGGGCGTGGGCGCAAGCGCTGACCCGCTTCCCACACCACGCAATCACGAGACGACGCCTCTTCGACGACGACCCAGCGAGCAAGGGAGAAACACACATGGCGCTGGCGATTCGCCTGATGCGCAAGGGCGCCAAGAAGCGGCCCTTCTACCGCATCGTGGTGGCCGAGAAGGACGCCCCCCGCGACGGGCGCTTCGTGGACCAGATCGGCTTCTACAACCCGATGGTCCCGCCGGATCACCCCGAGCGCTACAAGATCCACAGCGAGCGCGCGACGCAGTGGCTCAACAACGGCGCCAAGCCGACGGACCGTGTGCACCGCCTGCTGGAGAAGGAGGAGCTGATCACCCCGCGCTCCATCCCGCAGCAGACGCGCAACCACATCCCCAAGGCCGAGCGCCCGCGCAAGGGCCGCGGCACCGGTCGCAGCGGCAGCCGCGCGTAGCTTGGAAGCTACCGGCGTCTGTCTGCCGACACCGGCGTCGGTCGCGACCGGGTGGTGTCGCTCCCGCGCGGTGTTTTCGGACCCCGGCGCGAGAGGCTTCGAAGCTACCGGCGCCCGTCTGCCGACACCGGCGTCGGTCGCGGCCGGGTGGTGTCGCTCCCACGCGGTGTTTGCGGACTCCGGCGTGGGTAGCTTGGAAGCTACCGGCGCCCGTCTGCCGGCACCGGCGTCGGTCGCGGCCGGGTGGTGTCGCTCCCACGCGATGCCGGCGTAGCGGTGGCCCGACGAGGTGACGCCATGCCCGATGAGCCCAACACAGACCAGCGGGTCTGCCTGGGCGTGGTCGTGGGCGCGCACGGCGTGCGCGGCAGCGTCCGCATCAAGCCCTTCACCGGCGAGCCCGAAGCCGTCGGCGCCTACGGGCCCGTCACGGACGAATCGGGGCGGCACCGCTACGAGCTGACCGTCCACGGCACGCACAAGGGCACGGTGCTCGCGGGAATCGCCGGGGTGCGGGACCGCGACGCCGCGCTCGCCCTCAAGGGCACGCGGCTCTACGTGGACCGCGCCAAGCTGCCGGAGCCGGCGGAGGACGATACCTTCTACCACGCGGACCTCATCGGGCTGCCGGTGGAAGACACGGCCGGCCGATCGCTGGGCACCGTCGCCGCGGTCCACGACCACGGCGCCGGCGACATCCTGGAGATCGCGGGGCCGGACGGCGCCGCCCGCCTCCTGCCCTTCACCCGGGACGTCGTGCCCACGGTGGACATCGCGGGCGGGCGCATCGTCGCCGACCCGCCGGTGGAAACCGAAAGCCCCGGCGGCGCGGACACGGCCGAGGACGAAGAGACGGCGTGACCGGGGCCGACCCCCCCCGGCGGACGGAGCGTGGATGACGGCGCAGAGCCAGCCCTGGACGGCGACGGTCCTCACCCTCTTCCCGGAGGTCTTTCCGGGTCCGCTCGGGGTGAGCCTGGCCGGCAAGGCGCTGGAGCGCGGGATCTGGCACCTGGATGCCCTGGACATCCGCGCGCACGCGTACGATAAACACGGCTCCGTTGACAGCCCGCCGCTGGGCGGGGGCGCCGGGATGGTCATGCGCCCGGACGTCGTCGACGCGGCCCTCGCGTCCGTCGCGGACCGGCCCGGCCCGGTCGTCTACCTCTCGCCGCGCGGACGCGTGCTCGACCAGAGCGTCGTGCGCGAGCTGGCCGGCGAGCCGGGGCTGACGCTGCTGTGCGGGCGCTACGAGGGCGTCGACGAACGCGTGCTGGAGGCCCGCAACGTCGCCGAGCTGTCGGTCGGAGACGTCGTGCTCTCCGGCGGCGAGGTGGCGGCCATGCTGGTCCTCGACGCCGTCGTGCGGCTGCTGCCGGGCGTCATGGGCAACGCCGAAAGCGGCGCGGACGAGAGTTTCGAGAGCGGGCTGCTGGAGCACCCGCACTACACCCGTCCGGCGGAGTGGCAGGGGCGCCGCGCCCCCAACGTGCTGCTCTCCGGACACCACGCGCGCATCCGCCAGTGGCGCCGCGACCAGGCGGAGCGCATCACCAAGGCGCGGCGACCCGACCTCTGGGCGCGCTACGTCGGGCAAACGGACCACGAGCCTGAGGACGACGAGCGATGAAACCGATCATCCAGGAGCTCGAAGCCGAAGAGCGCGAGCGCCAGACCCAGAACAAGGACATCCCCAGCTTCGGGGCTGGCGATACCGTGCGCGTGAACGTGCGCGTCGTTGAGGGGAACCGCGAGCGCGTCCAGGCGTTCGACGGCACCGTGCTGGCGTTCAAGCAGCGCGGGATCAACTCCTCCTTCCGCGTGCGCAAGTACAGCTTCGGCGAGGGCGTCGAGCGCGTCTTCCCGCTGTACTCGCCGAACATCGACTCCATCCAGGTGCTCAAGCGCGGCGACGTCCGCCGGGCGAAGCTGTACTACCTGCGCAACCGCAAGGGGAAGTCGGCCCGCATCCCCGAAAAGGTCACGGGCGACGTCGCCAAGCAGCGCGCGGCCGCGAGCACCAGCGCCAAGGGCCGGCGCAGCAACAAGAAGCGCAAGACCCCGGCCCAGAACCAGGGCTGACCCCCACCTCTGGGCGTGCGCGATGCGTGCGTGGTTGGCGCCGGCCGGTGAAACACCCGGCCGGCGTTCGCGCATGTCCACCCGCCGCGCGCGGGTGTTGTTCGGGCGCGCGCCGATCCCAGATCGTGTGATACCCCTGGGACCGGCGCGGCGGTGAAAAGGAGCCTTTCGATGAGCAAGCCCCGGACGCTGTTCGACAAGATCTGGGACGAGCACGTGGTCGAGCGGAAGGACGACGGCACCTGCCTGCTCTACATCGACCGCCACCTCGTCCACGAGGTCACGAGTCCGCAGGCGTTCGAGGGGCTCCGGCTCAACAACCGCGCCGTCCGCCGCCCCGACGCGACCCTGGCGGTGTGCGACCACAACGTCCCCACCTATAACCGCGCCCAGGGCATCGCGGAGGAAGACAGCCGCGTCCAGGTGGAGACGCTGGAGCAGAACTGCCGCGACTTCGGCGTCGAGATGTACGGCATGGACGACCCGCGCCAGGGCATCGTCCACATCATCGGCCCCGAGCAGGGCATGACCCAGCCGGGCATGACCATCGTCTGCGGCGACTCCCACACCGCCACGCACGGCGCGTTCGGCGCCCTGGCCTTCGGCATCGGCACCAGCGAGGTCGAGCACGTGCTCGCCACGCAGACGCTGCTGATGAAGCCGGCCAAGAACATGCGCATCACCGTGGACGGCAAGCGCCCCGAGGGCACCACCGCCAAGGACCTGATCCTGGCCATCATCGCCAAGATCGGCACCGCCGGTGGCACCGGGCACGTCATCGAGTATGCCGGCGAGGCCGTGCGCGAGCTCTCCATGGCCGGGCGCATGACCATCTGCAACATGTCCATCGAGGCGGGCGCCCGCGCCGGCATGATCGCGCCCGACGAGACCACCTTCGAGTACATCAAGGGCCGCCCCTACGCCCCCAAGGCCGGGCAGTGGGAGCAGGCCGTGCAGTACTGGCGCTCCCTGCCCTCCGACCCCGGCGCCGAATACGACACCGAGGTCGTCCTGCACGCCGACGAGATCGCGCCGCAGGTCTCCTGGGGCACCTCGCCGCAGGACGTCGTGCCGGTCACGGGCGCCGTGCCGGACCCGGCCGACGCGCCCGACGAAAGCCGCCGGCGCTCGATCGCGCGCTCGCTGGACTACATGGGCATCACGCCGGGCACGCCCATGCAGGACCTGAAGCTGGACAAGGTCTTCATCGGCTCCTGCACCAACGCCCGCATCGAGGATCTGCGCGAGGTCGCCAAGGTCGCCAAGGGCCGCACGGTCGCCGACGGCGTGCACGCCATGATCGTTCCCGGCTCCGGCCTCGTGCGCGAGCAGGCCGAGGAAGAGGGCCTGGACCGCATCTTCACCGAGGCCGGCTTCGAGTGGCGCGAGCCCGGCTGCTCCATGTGCCTGGCCATGAACTCCGACCGCCTGGAGCCCGGCGAGCGCTGCGCCTCCACCTCGAACCGCAACTTCGAGGGCCGCCAGGGCCGCGGCGGACGCACCCACCTCATGTCCCCCGCCATGGCCGCCGCCGCCGCCATCACCGGCCACATCACCGATGTGCGCGAGATGGTCCAAGAAGCTGAGCAAACAAAGCTTGTTTGATCGCACCAGTCAGGCAGGTGGACGCCCGAGAAAATTCGCCGTTTGCGTCAATCTTGGGGACGGTGCCACGACTGGTAGGGCCGATTAGACTAGTAGGGCGGATTAGCCGCGCAAGCGGCAATCCGCCAAACTGACTGGCAGTTTGACCCCGTCAGTCAGTCGACCGGACGCCTTCCAAACGAGATGTTTGCGTCCGTCTTGGGAAAGGTGCCCGGCCCCCGCCGACACCGGCCTACGCCGGTCCCCTTTGCGCACCCGTGCAACCTGCCCCTAGACTGACGGCAGCTTGCACGAGGATGCCATGACCGAGCCCGTGAGCCTGACGCCCGAAACCTACCTGGAAGCCCAGCGCGCGGCGGAGCCGACCCGCCATTTGGCCGTCATCGCATCCGTGCGCGAGGGCCTTCCCATCGCCCTGGTCGAAGAAACCGCCGAGCGGCTCGGGCTGTCCTTCAAGGCATTGACGCACCTGGGCATCCTGGCGCCGCGCACGGCGGCACACAGCAAGCGTACGGGCCGTTTGAGCCCGGCGCAGTCCGACCGCGTCACACGCTTTTTCCGGGTGTTTCAGCACGCCGTCGGCACCTTCGGCGACAGCACCCGCGCCCACACCTGGATGACGCGCCCCTCGCGCGCGCTCGGCGAGCAGCGCCCGGTGAACCTCTTCGACACCGACGAGGGCGTGCGCCTGGTCGAAGACCTGCTGAACCGGATCGATCACGGCCTCGCGGCATGACCCTGCCGACAAGCGGGTGGCGGCTGGCGCGGGCGAAGCACGCCGATACTCCGCGTTCGCTCCCGGCTGGTCGAAGAGGCCTCGAACCTCTTGCTGAATCCGCGCCATCCGGCGGCCGGCGTCCTTGAGGAACCCGCGACGCGCCCCTTCAGCTTCGATCCACGCCTGTTCGGGTGACGCCGCGAGCCGCTCCTGACGCTTGCACAGCCCCCACCACCCGGCGCTCCAAACGCGCGCGCCCCGTGACTGGACCGCGACCACGCGGACCGATCACGCTTGACCGGCGGACTGGCACGCGCCACATTCCGGCACACGACGTAGGGGCCGGACACGGTCCGTCGCCGCAACGCCGGCCAAAGCAGCGACGCGCTGGCGGCGGACGGCAGCAGGATTTTCCACGCAAGCGGCGACCTGAGGCGTCGACGAGCGGACGTTCGGCGCGGGAACAGCCCGCGCACGCGGCGTCCGTTTTTTTGTTCCGCAAACCTGCCCTCGGGGGCGCGGCACAACACGAGCCCCGGGTCCATGCGGCCCGGACTTCTGGTTCATCTGCTGGTCCAGGGGGGTGCACGATGCACACGGACGACACCCTCACACTGGGGATGGACTCGGAAGCTTTTCCGAGCGACGCCCAGGCGACGGTTTCCACCCTTCCGCAGGCCGAGCGCACGGGGCCCGATGCGGGCGAGCTGCGTGCGGACAGCCCCGATCATTTCGTTGTTCAAAACGGCGAGTGCTTCGCTGGCCGCCACCTCATCATCGATGTGTGGGACGCCCACGGCATCGACGACGTGGACCACGTGCGGACCACCCTCGAACGCGCCGCGCGCGAGGCCGGCGCCACGCTCTTGCACACGCACTTCCACCACTTCACGCCCAACGGCGGCGTGACCGGCGTGGCCGTGCTGGCGGAGTCGCACATCTCCATCCACAGCTGGCCGGAACGCGGCTACGCGGCGCTGGACGTCTTCATGTGCGGCGACAGTGAGCCCGAGCGGGCGGTCGAGGTGCTGCGCGAGGCCTTCACGCCCCACCGCCTGGACGTGCAGGAGCACGTGCGCGGGCGCATGCCCGCCGACGCCTGACGCACCCGCACAAACCGGCCCGCAGGCATGCCCCGGCGAATCGTCAGCCTGGTGCCCAACGCCACGGAAATCGTGGCGGCGCTGGGCTGCGGCGACCGGCTCGTGGGGCGGTCGCACGAATGCGACCATCCCCCACACGTGGCCGGGCTGCCCGCCGTCACCAGCGCCCGCATCGACAGCAGCGCGGCCAGCGCCGAAATCGATGCGCAGGTGAAACGAACCCTGGGCGACGCCCTCAGCCTCTACGACCTGGACCGGGGGCTGCTGGCGGACCTGCGGCCGGACCTCGTGCTGACGCAGGACCGGTGTGACGTCTGCGCGGTGTCGCTGGCGGACGTGGAAGCGGCCGTGGCCGAGCTGACCGGCGGGGCGCGGCTGCTCTCCCTGGCCCCGGCGCGGCTGGCGGACGTCTGGCGCGACGTTGAGCGCGTCGCCGAGGCGATCGGCGTCCCGGCGGCGGGCGCGGAACTGGCGCAGGCCCTGGCCCGGCGGGTCGAGGCGGTGCGCATGGCCACGGCCGGCCGCCCGCGCCCGCGCGTGGCGGCGCTGGAGTGGCTGGACCCGCTCATGGCCGGCGGCCACTGGGTGCCGGAGCTGATCGCGGCGGCCGGCGGCACGGACGTCTTCAACACCCCGGGCGCGCCCGCCTTCTTCATCTCGCCCGACGACCTGGCGGCGGCCGATCCCGACGTCATCGTCGCCATGCCCTGCGGCTTCGCCCGCGAGCGCGTGGACGCGGAGCTGGCGGCCCTGACCCATCAGCCGTGGTGGACCCGGCTGCGCGCCGTGCGCACGGGGCGCGTGCACGCCGTGGACGCCAACGCCCTGTTCAGCCGCCCCGGCCCGCGCCTGGCGGACTCGGCCGAACACCTCGCCGCGCACCTGCACCCCGAGGTGATGGGCCAACAGGCGTAACACACGCCCGCCACACGATGCGCACGGGGTCGCCGCTTGCCGGGGATGCCCGCAAGCCGCTATGCCCTGCCGACACGAAACCTTTGGGGAGAGCCTTCGTGCGCACGCTGTTGCGGCGGTCCATCCCCGCGCTCATTGTCCTGCTCACCCTCGCGACCGCGCTCCCGGTCACCGCGCAGACGCCGCAGCTGCCCGACTTCGTGGCCGACGCCGGCCGGGAAAGCGAGCAAACCGGCAGCGCGCAGGAGACCGTCAGCCGCAAAGACCTGGAAGCGCTGGCGGAGACGCTGCGCGATCCGGCGGCGCGGGAACGCTTCCTGCGGCGGCTGGACACCCTCCTCGCCGCCCAGCAGGAGACGGGCGGCGACGAGGAAGAGCCGGTCGCCAAGCGCGCGGCCAGAAGCCTCGTGGCCTCGGCCCGCGAGACGCTCAACGACCGCCTGAACGCCGCCGGCACGGCGTTGAGCGAGTTCGCCGCCGAGATCGGCCGCATCCCGGCCGCGATCGACCGCTTTCAGGCCGGTATGGCGAACCCGGCCGCCCGCAACACGTGGCTGCGCCTGGCCGGGCGGCTGGCAATCGTGCTGCTGGCGGGATTCGCCATCGAAGCCGTCGTCGCCTGGCTGCTGCGGCCGCAGTGCGAGCGTCTGCGCGCCCACGTGCGCCCCACGGCCGGCGCCCGCACCGCCATGGCCTTCCTGCGCATGCTCATGCGCGCGGCGCCCGTGGCCGCGTTCGGGATGGTGGCGCTGAGCGTGGTGCAGCTGCTGCGGTTCGGAATCGTGGCCGAGATGGTCGCGTTGCTCCTGATCCAGGCGTGGATGGCGGCGCGCGGACTGATGATCGTGGGGCGCTTCGTCCTCGCCCCGCAGACGCCGGAACTGCGCCCCCTGCCGTTGAGCGACGCCATGGCCGGCCACCTGACGCGCTGGCTGCGGCGGCTGGGCGGCACAGCGATCATCGGCTTCATGGGACTGGAGGCCCTGGACCAACTGGGGCTGGCGACGAGCGCGTACCACGTGCTCCAGCGCCTGCTGGCGCTCGGCCTGGCGGTGGCGCTGATCGTCTTCTTCACGCAGATGCGCACCCACGTCGCGCGCTGGCTGCGCGGTCCCGCGCACGAGCCGCGCGTGCGGTCGCCGGGCATGCGCGCGCTGGCGGAGGTCTGGCACCTGGTGGCAGCGGTCTTCATCGTCGCCGTCTACGCGGTGTGGGCGCTGGAAATTCCGGGCGGCTTCCGCTTCCTGGCCGAGGCGGGGACGCTCACGATCATCACCCTGATCGCCGTGCGCGTCCTTCAGATCGGCCTCGACCGCGGCCTCAAACGCTGCCTGCACATCGGCGAGGAGATGCGCCGCGCCCGCCCCAGCCTGGAGCCGGCGGCGAACCGCTTCCTCCCCGCGCTGCGGCGGGTCCTCGGGTGGCTGGTCAACATCGCCGCGGTCCTCGTCATCCTTCACGTCTGGGGTGCAGGGACGCTGGACTGGCTGACGTCGAGCCTGGGCCGAGAGGTCATCCTCACCGTCCTGGCGGTGGTCCTCACGGCGACCGCGGCGTTCGCGGTGTGGGAGGGAATCGACGCCGTCATCGCCCGGCGGCTGGCGCGCAGCCGCGAACGCGACGACCCGCGCCAGCGCGCCCGCATGGAGACGCTGCTGCCGCTGGCGCGCAACGTCATCCGCGGCGTCGTCATCCTCGTGGCGGCGATCCTGGTACTGCCGGAGCTGGGCCTGAACATCGGCCCGTTGCTGGCCGGCGCGGGCGTGATCGGCGTGGCCATCGGCTTCGGCGCGCAGACGCTGGTGAAGGACGTCATCACGGGCGTCTTCATCCTGGCGGAGAACAGCCTGGCCGTGGGCGACTGGGTGGAAATCGGCGGCCACAGCGGCGAGGTGCAGGCGCTCACGATCCGCACGGTCTCGTTGCGGGATCTCAACGGCTACGTCCACGTCGTGCCCTTCAACGAGGTCACGAGCGTGCTGAACATGACGCGCGACCACGGCTACGCGCTGGCCGACCTCCCCGTGGGCTACCGGGAGGACGTCAACGCCGTCACCGCCATCCTGGAGGACATCGGGGAGGAGCTGCGCACCGACGCCGAGTGGGGACCGCTGATCCTGGGGCCCATGGAGATCTTCGGGCTGGAGCGCATGACCGAGGCCGGGATGGAGGTGCGCGTGCGCATGAAGACCCGGCCCTTGATGCACTGGGCCGTGCGGCGGGAGATCCTGCGCCGCGCCAAGGCGCGCTTCGACGCCGCGGGCATCACGCTGGGCGTGCCCCACCGCACCCTCGCCTTCACCCAGGATCACGAAGGCAAGGCCGCGCCCGCCCGCGTGCGCCTTGAGGGGGAAAGCACGGGCGAGGCGCCGGAAGCGCGCGCGGCCCAGCCGAGGCGTTCGCGCCCGGCCGCCGTCGCCTATCCGGGCGAGGGCGAGAGCTGACCGCGCCCGCTCAACGGATCCCCAGCATCTTGTGCGTTTGCAGGCTGAGCCGCCACTGCGGGTTGGCCATGCAGTAGGCCACGGCGGCCTCGGTGTTGGCCTGAAGCTCGGGCCCGTCCATGGGCTGCAGGTAGAAGTACCGGAAAGCGAGGTCGGCGTACGCCTCGGGCGGTGCCCCGTGCTGCGGGTAGATCAGCTTCAGTTCGTCGCCTTCGGTCAAGGTCAGCGGCGCGCCCGCCTTGGGGCTCATGCACACCCAGTCCACCCCGGCGGGCGGGACGCGCGTGCCGTTGGTCTCGATCGCCACGGCGAAGCCGCGCGCGTGGAACGCGGCCACCGCCGCCGCGTCCAGTTGCAGCAGCGGCTCTCCGCCCGTGCAGACGACAAAGGGCGCGCCCTGCTCGTTCGGCCATTTGTCGGCCACCGCCTCCGCCAGCGCGTCGGCGTCGCGGAACTTGCCGCCGCCGGGGCCGTCCGTGCCCACGAAGTCGGTGTCGCAGAACTGGCAGACGGCGTGCGCGCGGTCACGCTCCAGCCCGGACCACAAGTTGCAGCCCGCGAATCGGCAGAACACTGCCGGCCGGCCGGCGTGCGCGCCCTCGCCCTGCAGGGTGTAGAAGATTTCCTTGGCGCTATACGCCATCCGTCGCCTCGCCCGCGCGGTAGCGCCGCCAGCCCTCGGCGCGCAGCTCGCACGCCGGGCAGGTGCCGCAGCCGTAGCCCCAGGCATGTTCCACGGAGCGGTCGCCGCGGTAGCAGGTGTGCGTGCGCACGCGGATCGTCTCCACCAGCTCGCCGCCGCCGAGCTGCTCCGCCAGCGCCCAGGTGGCGGCCTTGTCGCGCCACATCAGCGGGGTGTGCAGCACGAAGCGCGCCGCCATGCCCAGGTTCAGCGCCACCTGCATGGCCTTCACGGTGTCGTCGCGGCAGTCCGGGTAGCCGGAGTAGTCCGTCTCGCACATGCCGCCGACGAGGTGGCGCAGCCCGCGCCGGTAGCCCAGGGCCGCCGCGTAGGTCAGGAAGATCAAGTTGCGCCCCGGCACGAAGGTGCTGGGCAGGCCGTCGTCCGCCATCTCGATGGCGCGCTCGCTGGTCAGCGCGCTCTCAGCGACCTGCGCCAGCCCGGATGCCTCCACGAGGTGGTCTTCACCAAGGGTCCCGGCATCGGCGTCGAGGCTCGCCGGCACCGCCGCTCGGACATCCTCGCGGCAGCGCATTTCCACGTCGTGGCGCTGGCCGTAGGCGAAGCCGACCGTTTCCACGTGCGCAAACCGCGTCAGGGCCCACGCCAGGCAGGTGGCACTGTCCTGGCCGCCGGAAAACAGCAGCAGCGCCGCGTCATCGCGCATCCGGGCCTCCCGTTCGCTCGCCCCGTCCCGGTCATATTCCCGTGAGCGCCATTGTGCCACCCGTCCGCTTGGGCAGACTGGTCTCAGCCGCCATCGGGAAACCACACACCACGGTCGCTCTCATGTCCGCGCTGGACTGCATCGGCTATTTCCTGGTTCTCACGCCGCTCGGCGCCTTCATGTGCGCCGTCACGGCGCCGATGGTGACGGAGCATGCCGGGATCGCCCACCGCGCGCTGGGCGGCATCGTCTGCGTGACCGGCGGGCTTCTCGTGCTGTGCGGGATCCTGCTGCTCCTCGCCGGCCTGAGCCGGGTTCCCGCCTGACCCGTCGCGGCGGCCGGCCGGGCATGCCGTCAGGACGCGGCCTCGACGGTGTCCCGCACGCCCACGACGCGCGACGGCGGCAGGTGGATGCGCACCGTCGTGCCCTCGCCCGGCGTGCTGTCCACGCTCACCGACCCGTCGTGCAGCTCCGCCAGCTCCTTCACCAGCGTCAGCCCCAGCCCCGTGCCCTCGGCCTTGCGGCGATGGCGATCCGCATTGACCTGCTCGAAGGGCCGGAAGGCGCGGGCGATCTGGTCGCGCGACATACCCGGCCCGGTGTCGCGCACGCCGATCTCCACGCCCCCGTCCCTGCTTCGCGTGGCGTAGGCGGTGACACGCTCGCCCTCCGGCGTGAACTTGAGCGCGTTGGCGAGCAGATTGACCAGGATCTGCTTGATCGCCCGGTGATCGGCCCAGACCCGGGGCAGCCCCGCCGGCGCGTCCACCTCCAGGTCCACGGTGCGCGCTTCCTGCCGCCCGCGCACCAGCCGCAGCGAGGCGTGCAGCAGATCCGACGGCGCCAGCTCCGTTTCCTGCAGCGTGTAGCGCCCGGCCTCGACCTTGGAGATGTCCAAGATGTCGTTGATCAGCGCCAGGAGGTGTTGGCCGCTGACATGGATGTCCTCGCAGTACTCGCGGAACTGGGCGCTGCTTTCGTCCGGAAAAGCTTGATCGCGCAACAGTTCGGAGAAACCGATGATGGCGTTGAGCGGTGTCCGCAGTTCGTGACTGACGTTGGCCAGGAACTCGCTCTTGGCGCGGTTGGCCGCCTCCAGCTCCATGTTCTGGCGCTCCAGGCGCTCCTGCGTCGCGCGCAGCTCGGAGATGTCCGTCAGCGAAGCGTAACGGCACACCGCGCCGCTCGTGCGCTCCCCGAGGTCCGCGATCTTGAGCAGCATCGGCCGCGGCGCGCCGTCCGCGTCCTCGGCGACGACCTCGCCCTCGCCCACACCCTCGCGCACCAGCTCGCCCAGGCTGCGCAGCGTCTCCTCCTCGGGCAGGCGAGCGCGTGGCAGGCCGTCGGCGGCCATGGCGTCGAAGCTGTCCGCGCCGACGAAGCTGCGCGCCGCGGCGTTGGCGTACACCGGCCGGTCGTGGGCGTCGTAGGCGACGATGGCGTCGCTGGTCTGGTCGGCCAGCGCGTGCATGAACGCCAGATCCTCTCGGTGCGTGCGCGCGACGTGGCGCAGCAGGTCGCGCACCGCACGCCCGACGTCGCGCCATTCGTCGTTGCCGGCCTCGACGCGGAGCGAATCGGCGTGCTCGGGATCGGCCATTGCGCGCTGAAGCCGGTCGCGCAGCCGCAGCATGGGAGCCAATGCCGTGCGCCCGACCACGGCCATCGTGGCGGCGCACACCGTCAGCGAGATGAGCAACACCAACCCGGCGATGCGCCAGACGAAGGCGTGCAGCTCGGTCTCGATCCAGCCCGCTTGCAGCCGCGCGACGACGCCGTACCCGGTGACGTTGAGCTCTTCCGGCGGGTAGTAGACCAGCAGGGAGCGCCCCCCGTCCGTCCACGCCGGGCCGTCGCGCAGCGCGTCCGGCAGGGTCTTCGGCGCGTCGCCGAAGCGGCCCAGTTCCGCGCCCTCGGGCGTGAGCAGCCGCCCGCCCTGCACCGGCGTCGCGCCGGGCAGCCGCTTGCCCGCTTGCAGCACGCTGTGCACGTGCGGCTCGCTTCGCCCGTCGGCGACGGGCGACAGCAACGCGGTGAGCGCCGCCTGCCCGCCGTGCCGCGCCCGGGCCACGAGATCCGAGCGGTAGTCGAAGTAGGACGGTACCAGGATGACGGCTTCGACCAGCAGGATGCTGAGGAACACCACGGCGGCGACGCGCCAGCACAGCCGGCAGCGCAGGGATGCGCTCAAGCGGGTCAACAGGTGCCGGAACGCCGGCATGGAGCCTCACACGGCTGCACAACAGTTGCGAAACATGGTGGCAGTCTCCACCACAGCGCATAAACCGGTGTTCCGGCAAGGTGGCCGGCGGCTCAAATTTCCGTGATTTTTGGTAAAACTTGGCTTTTTAGAGGAAGTGCCGCAGCGCAGCGATGGCGGCGGCCCGGGGATGGCCCCGAACAGCAAACGGCCCGGGCGGCGCGAGCCGTCCGGGCCGTCGGGTCCGACCGCGCCGCGTGGGCGCCGGCGTCATTCCTGCATGATGCCCAGGATCTGCAGGACGTTGATGAACATGACCATGAAGGTCGTGTACAGCTCGAAGGCGCCGAAGATGGACTTGCTGGCCGCCACGTCGCCCGAATCGCCGGCGTCGTAGCGGTTCTTCACCTCCTGCGTCTGATACGCGGTCATGCCGGCCATGATCAGCACGACGGCGCCGGAGAACAGGAGCGAGAACAGCGAGCCCGTGGTGAAGAAGAAGCTGACGATCATCACCACGATCATCCCCATCAGCGCCATGGCGCAGAAGGTGCCGACCGGGCCCAGATCCTTCTTCGTGGTGTAGCCGAACAGGCTCAGCCCCGCGAAGGCGCCGGTCGTGATGAAGAACGCCCGGGGCACCAGCCACGGATCCATCGAGAGGTACTGCATCAGCACGGGCGCGAGGAAGAGCCCCCAAAGCCCGGCGTAGGTCCAGAAGCAGATCTGCGCCGCGCCCACCGACTTGCTGGCGATGATGCGCGGGCCGAAGAAGCTCAGCCCCAGGATGCCGATGAACCACAGCAGCATCAGGCTGGCGACGGTCTGGAAGATGGCCGGGCTCGACAGCGTCAGGAGCGAGACCGCGCCCGTGAACGCCACGCCCAGCGCCATGTAGTTGTAGACGCGCAGCATGTAGTTGCGCAGCCCGACGTCGACCTGTGCGGCCTCCGCCTGCGCGCGCGTCATCGTGCGGCGATCAGGGCTCTCTGCCATGTTTGTCCGTTCCCTTCCGGTCAGCGGTGATTCACGCACGCGTCCGGCACACCGGCCCGCGCTGAGAACCTCTGCCATCAAATATTCGCGCTCCAACGCCGGAGTTCAAGCGCAAACGGTTTGATTCAAGGAATTGCCACACGGTACCCGGTTGTGTCGATGTCCGCCAGCGGCGCGGCGCGCGCCCGTGACGCGGCTTTGGCGGGCTTTGCGCCCGCCCGCGCATGTGCAAGCCTCCGCGCGCAACAGCAAAGGGGAGCAGCCGATGGAGTACCGCCCGCTCGGCCGCACCGGGCTGCGCGTGAGCGCGCTGTGCCTGGGCACGATGACCTGGGGCACGCAGAACACGCGCGACGAGGCCTTCGAGCAGATGGACTACGCCCTGGAGCGCGGGATCAACTTTGTCGACACGGCGGAGATGTATCCCACGCCCTACCAGGACGAGCTGCACGGCCGCACCGAGGAAATCATCGGCGCGTGGCTGAAGGCGCGCGGCACGCGCGACAAGATCGTGCTCGCCTCCAAGGCGCTCGGCCCCGGCCAGCGCTTCGCCCACGTCCGCGGCGGCCCGCGCTTCACGCGCGAAAACCTGGAAAACGCCGTGGACGCCAGCCTGCGCCGGTTGGGCACGGACGCCATCGACCTCTACCAGCTGCACTGGCCCGAGCGGCCGTCCAACTACTTCGGCAAGCTGGGCTTCGACTTCACCGCCGACGGCCAGTGGACGCCGCTGGAAGACACCCTGGAAGCGCTGGACGCGATCCAGCGCAGCGGCAAGATCAAGCACGTCGGCGTGTCCAACGAAACGCCGTGGGGCGTGATGCGCTACCTGGCCCTCGCCGAACAGGGCGGCGGACCGCGCATCGCCAGCATCCAGAACCCCTACAGCCTGCTGAACCGCAGCTTCGAGGCCGGCAACGCCGAGATCGCCATCCGCGAGGACTGCGGCCTGCTGGCCTACGCGCCGCTGGCCGCCGGGATGCTCACCGGCAAGTACCTGCACGGCGCGGAGCCGCCGGACGCGCGGCTGACGCTCTACCCGCAGAACTCGCGCTACCGCAAGCCGCAGGGCCTGAAGGCCACGGAAGCCTACGTCGACGCCGCGCGCCGCCACGGCCTCGACCCGGCGCAGATGGCGATCCGCTACGTCGTCTCGCGGCCCTTCACCACCGCCGCCATCATCGGCGCCACCAAGATGTCCCAGCTCAAGGCCGACATCGACGCCCACGACGTCACGCTGTCCGAGGAGCTGCTGGCCGAGCTGGAGGACATCCACCGCGTCTACACCTACCCCTGCCCGTAAAAGCGGCGATGCTTGCCGCGGCGGCCGTGGATGGTTACATCCCTGCCGCCAGTCATCAGCGGAGGTCCGGCATCATGGAGCCCTTCACGCGTCTGACCGCGACGGCGGTGCCGTTGGGGATGGACAACGTCGACACCGACATGATCATCCCCAAGCAGTTCCTGAAGACGATCAAGCGCACCGGCCTGTCGCGCGGGCTCTTCTACGACCTGCGCTTCGACGACAACGGCGATCCGGTCGACTTCGTCCTCGACCGACCCGAGTACCAGGGCGCGCAGATCCTGATCGCCGGCGACAACTTCGGCTGCGGCTCGTCGCGCGAGCACGCCCCCTGGGCGCTGCTGGACCACGGCATCCGCTGCATCATCGCCGAAAGCTTCGCCGACATCTTTTACGGCAACTGCTTCAAGAACGGTATCCTGCCCATCACCCTGCCCGTCGAGCAGGTGCGCCACCTGCGCGCCCTCGCCGAACGCGGCGACGGGGGCCGCTTCACCGTGGATCTGGACGCCCAGACCGTCACCGATCCCGAGGTCGGGACCTACGGTTTCGAGATCGAGCCCTTCCGCAAGCACTGCCTCTACAACGGGCTCGACGACATCGCGCTGACGCTGGAAAACGACGCCGCCATCACGGCCTTCGAGGAGCAGGACAAGCAGCGCCGCCCGTGGCTGTTCTAAACACAGGCGTGTTAGCGCGCCGTCGGCGCGCGAGCTGAAGCTGTTAATCGCACCTGTCACTCGACACCGGCGTCGCGCTGAGGTGAATGGGTCTCTCAAGCTCGCACGGGCGTCGGGCTTCGGATTGGCGTAAACACGAGGGTGTTTAACCCCCTCTGACATTCGACACCGGCGTCTCGCTGAAGCGAATGGGTCTCTCACGAACTTTTGGCGGTTCGATCGCATCTGGCTCTGGAGACCAGCATCGCGCCGGGATGATACGAGTGGACATGGAGATAGAATCATAAGAGTGAAGTTTGAGCCGCCTCATCTCCGTAGGAAGCTGCGGCATCGGCGGGTTGGTCCTTTCTCCTTTCAGGAGAAAGACAGAATGAGGCCATATACCAAAATCAATATACCTCCACAGCCGCTGGTAT